>NZ_QKVN01000018.1:0-80458 GCF_003231195.1 Acinetobacter sp. WCHAc060042 | reverse complement strand
CGAATGCAGGTTTTTTTATTCGATATGATTATTTAATCTTTGCATGTGCTTTTAAGTATTGCACATAATCTTCTGACTCTTGCTGACCGCGAAGCTGTTGATATAGCTTAGAAAGCTCTGCCAACTGTTCATCCGTCAACGCATTAGACGTCGTCTTGTTTACATTTGATACTGCGACTACGACCATTTCAGTCGGCAATAATGCTGTTGTTACAGACCATTGCCCAGCTTTTGGCGTCGCCTGGCTAAATGCCGCACGCTCAACTACACGAGGAAGACCTTGCGAACGAATAAACACTTGCGGCGCAGTAAACGTTAAACCACTCTTCGCAACAACTGATGCCGCTGGTTGAGTTTTAAAGTCTTTTAAACTTTGCGCAATCTTCGCTTTCGCCGCTTCATACGCTTTTTGTTGAACTAATTTTGCTTTCACGCGTGGAGTTGCTTCTTGAAGCGTTTGCACACCTGCCGCATGGTAATCACGTACTTTGACCCAGACAACATCACCATTTGTAAGTTGAATACTACTGGTCGCGTTACGGTCACCGTTTTTAACGTCATCGTTAAACAGTTTCACTTTTACTGCTGCATTGCTTAATACAGGATGCTGTGTAGAAAGTGTCATACCTTTGAGAGTTTGAACTTGTACGCCTTTCACTTCTTGTGAAACCACATCCAAAGCATCAGAATCTACAACTTGCTCATTTAAACTATTTACAGTGTCTGAAAACGCATTGGCTGTTTTACTTTTTTGAACTTCAGCAGTAAGTCGTGCTTTTTCGGTTTCAAAAGATGGCAACTTCACAGCAGGTGCATCAGTTTCAATGACATGATAACCAAATTCAGTTTTAACAGGTGCAGACACTTGACCGGATTTAAGTGATGTTACAGCTTGATCAAAAGCATCACCAAATGTACCTTTGTTATAGACTGCCAGTACGCCACCATTAGACTTAGATGCCGTATCTTCAGAGTATTGAGCCGCTGCGGCTGCAAAGCTTGTGCCTGCTTTAATTTTTGCAACAACTTCTTCTGCACGCTTCTTCGCTTCAGCATCTGTACGCGTATCTACAGTAATTAAGATATGTTTCACCAAAGGTGCAACATTTTGCTTCTGTGCTTCAACAAACTGAGTATAAGCTTGTTGTAACTCAGTATCAGTGACTGGTGATGTCGTAGCAGGAACATTTGCAGGTGTTAACAACACATAGTCTACATCTACACTTGCTACTTGTTTAAATGCTGATGGATGTTGCTTGTAGTAGTTAGCAATTTCTTGAGCTGAAACACTGATGTTCTTTTTGTATTCATCAAGATTTACATTGGCAAACTGTACGGTACGCTGTTCTGTTTGCAAATTCGCAATCTGCTGAATATCTAATTTACTCACCAAAGCATAATCAGCAAAAGTAGAACGCATCATTTTTAATGCATGATCTTGGCGCAGATTTGCAACCAAAGCATCACTACTCATTCCAACAGATTGTAAATAGCTAGAATACCGTGTTTCAGAAAATTTTCCATTTTCTTGAAAACTTGGTTGCTGAGCGATCATCTGTTCAATTTGAGTATCACTAAGTGAAATACCTAGCTTTTCCGCCTGTTGCAACAACAAGGTATTAGAGATCAGTTGATCCATTGCTTTATCTTTGATAAAGCTTTGATTCAATAAAGTTTCATCACCATTGGCATAAGCCAAGAACTGTTCTTTAAAAGACGCTGTTAGTGTTTCTAGTTCCTTTTCAGAAATATCTTGACCATTGACTGATTTTACAGCGTCTTTTGATCCGCTACTAAAATATCCTTCAATACCTACAAGTGCTAAAGGGGTCAAAAACAAAATGAGTAAGGCTTTGCCCAACCAACCCTTAATAACTTTACGAAAAGATTCCATAAGTATTCCAATATTTTATTTGCACGAGATTTTAACTGAAAAGTAGCAATGAATGAATGTGTTATCGTCACATTTTCTAATGTTTAATAAAAAACGCGCCGAAATGGCGCGTTTAGGATTTATTTAAAAGATTATGCAACAGAATCTTTTAAACCTTTTCCTGCTTTAAAGCTTGGTACTTTGCTTGCTTTAATTTCTAAAGTAGCACCAGTTTGTGGGTTACGGCCAGTACGTGCAGCACGTTCTTTCACATTGAAAGTACCAAAACCAACAAGTGTAACTGTATCACCAGACTTAAGCGCTTCAGTGATCGAAGCAATTGTAGCGTCTAAGGCCTTACCAGCATCAGTCTTAGACAAACCCCCTTTTTCTGCAATTGCATCAATTAATTCTGATTTATTCATGTGGATCGCGTCCTCTTAATATCGTTTATTTAAGGTCCAAGAGTTTAGTATAAATTACCGTAACGCCTTTATAGCAATGCTTTAGGTGAAAACGCAATACTCTGTATAGGCTTTTTTGGAAAATAAATCACAAAAAAACCTTGAAATTGCTACAAAAGCACAACCAGATCACTTTTTATTCACTTTTTCGTTTAACTTCTTATTTTCTTCAATCAAAACATCTATTTTTTCGTTAAGCTGAAGAATTAAGTTTTCCAAGTACTGAATATCTTTGACCGTAACTAAACCAATACGGTTCAAAGAATGATTTACACTCCGGTCTACGATCTTCTCAACCTTATCTTTAGTATCCGTAACCGATTCACGTGCCTTTTCAGATACTTTTTCAACTGTTTGATCTGCAATTTCAGTGGTTTTTGATTCTAGCTCCTCGCCTACTTGGACGAGTGAGTCAAACAATTTATTGCCTTCCTCTTCCGCACGTGAGAAAGCACCTAAACCAGCCAACCAAATTTGCTTAGTGTACTTTCTAAAATCTAAACTACTTTTACGGTGAAAATGATGCTTAGTTTTTGTTTTTTTTAATGTTTCATCTTCTTGCAAAATATCATCCAACGCTCTATCTGCTTTTTCCATTAGCACCATCTCCTGCATGATTTATGTGCAAAAACTTCCAAAAAATCTTATAGATTGCACTATACTACCAAAGATTGGACTTGATCGTTTTGCAAAACTGTTCTACAAAGCATCTTTATTACATTTTTTATTTTAAGTCTGAAGTTTTTGCGAGCAGGATGCTCATTTCAGGTCAGGATTTAGGTTACTACTTATGAGTGATTCTCAAAAAGAACACAATCAAACACATATGCTACTCACTATGCTAATGATTGTTCTTGAGACGATCTTTTCTCTTATTTTAAAACATGACCGTGTGGTTGCTCTACATTCAAAAAAGTTTGTTGAGCAAAATATTGCGATTAAAATAAATAGCTACCTGCCTTATTTCGACTTCTATATCACCTTTACCGCTCAAGGTGTTTTATTTGACGCGAAAGCACCTGAAAAATCTGTCGATCTCGATGTGCGCACTACCCTAATGGATTTAATTAAAATTTTCGTTTTTGGAAACCGTCGCAGTATTAAAACCATGCGTATTGATGGCGACATCATACTCAAAGATGAGTTCAGAGATTTAATTTTACACTTTAGTGCTCCTAAAGTTTTAGCCGACTGGAAAAACTGGTTAACTGAACCAACTGATCCACAAAATGTGGTTGCATCAAAAAAACGTATTGCGCCACTTTTAGAAAAAATTGATGAGCAACGCTCTAAAATCAACACACTACAAGTTGAAGTGAAACAATACAAAAACCGTATTCGTCGCATGGAGCAACGCCAAAAACGTATAAATGTCACATTTTTACTGTTTTCTATACTTTTGATTAGCTTATTGGTATATAATATTTGGCTTGCATAACTACATAATATTTCAAGCAAATTAAATACGCATAATCATTATTAAAAAAACTTGACTATTTTAGTCAGGATTCTTAAAATCGGCACATCTAGTCTAATCATGTGTATCGAATCATGCGCTTAACAACTCGCGGACGCTACGCAGTGACTGCTCTACTTGATTTAGCTTTGCAGCCAACTGAACAAACGATCACGCTTGCTGAAATTGCAGCTCGTCAAACTATCTCTGTTGCTTATCTTGAGCAGTTATTTGCGAAATTAAAGCGCCACGGCTTAGTTTCTAGCATTCGTGGTGCCAATGGTGGCTACCATTTAGCTCGTCGCGCTGATGAAATTACAGTATTAGCAGTTATTGAAGCTGTAAACGAAACAGTTGATGCCACTCGCTGTGACCATAAAGGCAACTGCCAAAATGGTGCAATGTGCTTAACTCACGATTTATGGCAAGAACTCTCCCATCACATTGCCGACTATCTCGCTAAAATCACTCTTGCTGACCTTGTAGCACGTGACAACGTCCAAAAAGTTGCCATTCGCCAAAATACAGCACCTTCAGATTCAGCCCTTTTATCGGCAACAGGTATTTGACATGAAACGTCCAATTTATCTTGATTATGCAGCAACAACTCCTGTAGACCCTCAAGTCGCTGAACGCATGATGGAATGTCTGACATTTGACGGCACATTTGGCAACCCAGCATCTCGCTCGCATGCTTACGGCTGGCAGGCTGAAGAAAAAGTAGAATATGCACGTGAACAAGTTGCGAACTTGATCAAAGCAGATCCACGCGAAATCGTTTGGACTTCTGGTGCTACTGAATCTGATAACCTTGCACTTAAAGGCGTAGCACAATTCTATGCGTCTAAAGGCAAGCACATTATTACCAGTAAAATTGAACACAAAGCTATTTTAGATACTTGCCGTGAGCTTGAGTCTGAAGGTTTTGAAATCACTTACCTTGAGCCACTACCAAACACGGGTTTAATTACCCCTGAAATGGTTGAAGCAGCTATTCGTCCAGATACCATTCTTGTTTCCCTAATGATGGTGAACAACGAAATTGGTACTGTGACTGATGTTGCAGCAATTGGTGAAATCACTCGTGCACACAAGATCTTCTTCCATGTCGATGCAGCTCAAGCCGCAGGTAAAGTTGAAATTGACCTTTCAACTATGAAAGTAGACCTAATGAGCTTCTCTGCTCACAAAATTTATGGCCCTAAAGGTATTGGCGCACTCTATGTACGTCGTACTCCACGCGTTCGCTTAAAAGCACAAATGCATGGTGGCGGTCATGAACGCGGTATGCGTTCTGGTACACTTGCAACACACCAAATCGTTGGTATGGGTGAAGCATTTGAACTTGCAGGTAAGAACTTAGCTTCTGAACAAGCACGCATTCGCGTACTTCGTGACAAGCTTTGGAACGGCTTACAAGACTTAGAACAAATTTTCTTAAACGGCCATCCAACACAAAACGTTGCAAACTACTTAAATGTCAGTTTCAACTTTGTTGAGGGTGAATCGTTAATGATGTCGTTGAAAGACGCTGCTGTATCTTCTGGTTCAGCATGTACTTCAGCAACATTAGAACCTTCTTATGTATTACGTGCATTAGGCTTGTCTGACGAACTTGCGCACAGCTCAATTCGTTTCAGTTTTGGTAAATACACCACTGAAGCAGACATTGACCACGTACTTACAGTAACACGCTCTGCGGTTGAGAAACTTCGTGAACTTTCTCCACTTTGGGACATGTACAAAGAAGGTATCGACCTTTCTACAGTTGAGTGGGCTGAACACTAATTTTATCCTTTGAAGTCATTCACATACTGGATGACTTCATTGAAAAATCAAGTTTTAACCCCATATTAAATATTAACGCTGACCCCGAGGTTTGGAGACGCATCATGGCTTATAGCGAAAAAGTAATTGATCATTACGAAAACCCTCGTAATGTTGGTGTATTAGATAAAAATGCGGAAAACGTTGGTACAGGTATGGTCGGTGCACCTGCATGTGGTGACGTAATGCGCTTACAGATCCAAGTGGATGACAACGGTGTGATTGAAGAAGCACGTTTCAAAACTTATGGATGTGGTTCTGCTATTGCATCAAGCTCTTTAGTGACTGAATGGCTAAAAGGTAAAACCCTAGATGAAGCTCAAGCGATCAAAAATATTGATATCGCAACTGAGCTTGCTCTTCCTCCAGTAAAAGTACACTGCTCTGTACTGGCTGAAGACGCGATTAAAGCAGCGGTTGAAGACTACCGCAGCAAAAAATCTAAAGCTTAATTGCTTTGCATTTTAAAGAACGATTAACGGAGTTTTCATGATCCATTTAACTGAAAATGCTGCAACTCATATCAGCAATTATTTAAAAAATCGCGGTAAGGGTGAAGGTATTCGCGTTGGCGTGAAAACTTCAGGCTGTTCTGGTTTAGCTTATGTGCTCGAATTTGTTGATTCAATTGATGCACATGACACCACTTTTGAGCAGTTTGGGGTAAAGGTTTTTGTCGATCCAAAAAGCTTGGTTTATCTCGATGGTATGGAGATGGACTATGTGAAAAACGGTTTAAACGAAGGCTTTGAGTTTAATAACCCAAACAAAAAAGGTGAATGTGGTTGTGGTGAATCTTTCACTGTATAAATCAAACCACAGGTTTGCCTTTTAGACATTAAAACAGTGTGTATTGCACTGTTTTAATTGCATTTACATAGCGTGTTTTTGCTTTTGCAAGCACTCCAAATTTAGCGCGGAACCCCCTTTCTATGAATCATTTTGAGTTGTTTAACCTCCCAGTAGCACTCGATATTGATTTAGCAGCCTTAAAAGCAGAGTTTTTAAAGTTGCAGCAACAATATCACCCAGATAAAGCTCTCGATAAAGATCAAGCCCTGATTAAATCAAGCGAGATCAATCAAGCATTTAAAGTTTTATCTCAGGTCGATAGCCGCGCAGGATATTTATTAGGTTTAAAAAAACAAGACTACCATCTTGATCAATCCATCAACGACTTTGAATTTCTTCAATCCGCATTAGAGATTCGCGAACAACTCGATGAAGCACGTTCAGCAGATGAATTACAATCACTCAAAATTGACGTTCAACAATGGATTGACGGTTTAGTTCGTGAATTCAAAATTGATTTTGAAGCTGAAGATTGGGCTGAAGCACGTGATGATGTCCGCAAACTTCGTTTCTTTGTCAAAGTCATGCATGATATAGACAAAGCTGAAGATCGTTTTGAAGATGACGATAACTTTGATTTAGATGATGAATTTTAACCTATTTTTAATTTTTGACGCTCAAAGGATGTAACTCATGGCTCTCTTGCAAATTGCAGAACCTGGACAATCAAGTGCGCCACATGAACACCGTATTGCCATTGGTATCGACCTAGGTACAACTCACTCTCTTGTTGCCACTGTCCTTTCAGGCAAAGCCAAAGTTTTACACGACGAACAAGGTCGTGTCTTGCTTCCTTCGATCGCACATTATGATACAAACCAAATTCAGTATGGCGATGAAGCAAAACCCTTTTTGACTTCCGATCCTAAAAATACCATTGTTTCGGTCAAACGTTTTATGGGCCGTTCTAAAGCCGACATTAAGTTTCAACACCCATACACTTTAGTGGGTGAAGATAATCAAATGCCCGCTTTTGAAACCTCACAGGGCCGCAAAACCCCTGTCGAAGTGTCCGCTGAAATTTTAAAGCAATTGAAAGATCGTGCTGAAGCAAGCTTAAAAAATGAAGTCAATGGTGCAGTGATTACCGTTCCTGCATACTTCGATGAAGCTCAGCGTCAAGCAACACGTGATGCCGCACAACTTGCAGGTTTAAACGTATTGCGTCTTTTAAATGAGCCTACCGCTGCTGCAGTTGCGTATGGTCTCGACCAAGACACCAATCTTGCACATGATCATAACTATGTAATTTATGACTTAGGTGGCGGTACGTTTGATGTTTCCATTCTACGCTTTTCACAAGGCGTGTTTGAGGTCTTAGCAACAGGTGGCCATACCGCATTAGGTGGTGATGATCTTGATCGTTTAATCGTAAAATGGGCGAAAAAAGAACTCAACATTGAGCAGTTCGATGATACTGAATATGCACATGTTTTGGTTGCTGCGCGTAAAGCCAAAGAAGCTTTAACAAACGCAGAAAGCGTACATTTGCAGGTGCTAGAGCATAGCCTGACTCTTGATCGCACGACATTTGAAAGCATTATCAAAGTTGCTTTAGATAAGACGATTAGCGTGTGCAAACGTGTGCTCCGCGATGCCAAGCTTGAACTTAGCGACATTCAAAACGTAGTCTTGGTTGGTGGTTCAACACGTTCTTACGCTGTACAAAATGCTGTTCGTGAAGTGTTTGCTCAAGAACCATTGTGTACGATCAATCCAGATGAAGTTGTCGCAATTGGTGCATCAATTACTGCTAACCAGTTGATTGGCAATACAGCAGATGGGGCATTACTACTTGATGTCACCCCACTATCTCTCGGTCTTGAAACCATGGGGGGCTTGGTTGAGCGTCTTATTTCACGCAATACAGCCATTCCCGTTGCACGTCGTCAAGAGTTCACGACTTACCAAGATGGTCAGACTGCGATGCTAATCCACGTGGTTCAAGGCGAACGTGATTTGGTTGAACATTGTCGCAGCTTAGGTCGCTTCGTTCTTCGTGGCATTCCACCTATGACTGCAGGTCAAGCACGTATTGAAGTGACTTTCCAAGTAGATGCAGATGGCTTACTGACGGTTTCTGCCAAAGAAACAACCTCTGGCGTACATGCGCAAATCGACATCAAACCATCTTATGGTTTGGCTGATAGCGATATGGAACGCTTACTTCTGGATGGTTACAAGTTTGCTGTAGAAGATAAAAATCTTCGCCACTTACAAGAAACCAAAGTGGAAGCCAAACGTGAACTTGAAGCTTTAGAACAAGCACTAAAAATAGATGCACACCTACTCACAAGTGAGCAGCAAGTTGCATTAAATGCAGCTAAAACTTCATTAGAAGCAACACTTGAAACAACAGAAATCAAAGCCATTGAATCTGCTGTTGAACAGCTTAAAATACACAGTGATGCTTTTGCAGCAGCACGCATGAATCAGCATATCGATGCTGCGCTGAAAGGCACAAAACTCGACGACTGGTCAAACTCAAACTAATTTATAGGTAAAGACTATGCCACGTATTAAAGTTCTTCCACATGCGCAAATCTGCCCAGAAGGTGCTGAGTTTGAAGTCGAGCAAAATGCAAATCTTTGTGAAAGCTTACTCAAAAATGGAATCAAAATTGAACATGCATGTGATATGTCTGCTGCATGTACAACGTGTCATGTGGTGGTGCGAAAAGGTTTTGACAGCTTAGAAGAAATGAATGATATTGAAGCTGATTTACTAGATCGTGCTTGGGGCTTAGAGCCTGATTCTCGCTTATCTTGCCAAGTGAAGTTAGTAGATGAAGACTTAGAAGTTGAAATCCCGAAATACACCATTAACCATGCGTCTGAAAATCACTGATTTTGCAAACATTAAAAAAGCCACTCATTTGTAGTGGCTTTTTTAATGTCTCTTGTTTTTACAAGCATATCATCATTAATGGTATTCGTTTCTTTTAACGGTTTCAACGACCTCATCTTCAAGATTTAATTTCACAATACCTTGAGAATTCGTCATTTTTTGCTGCGTTTGAATACGTTGAATCATTTTTTCTAAAACTTGAATCAACTGCGGGTATTCAAAATTCTGCACCTCATCCAAATTCAGCAGTAAATGAAATCCCTTATATTCATAATCAAACCAGCGTTGGTAGTCTGATTTCTGAGATGTATATTTTTCAACGACTTGCCAAGTCTTCACAGCCCCTTTTATCCCTTTAAGGAAAATTGGTGCTTTCGGTGCACAAAGATAGTCATTTTTTACTAAATTATGCGTATCATCTGAAATTAAGATTTCATCGACTTGCGCTGCACTTTGTAAGCGTGCAGCGAGGTTGGCATCACGCCCAACAATGGTATAAGCCATCCGATGTGATGCACCATAGTTTCCAACGTGACAATAACCCGTAGAAATACCCATACGAATGTGCAAAGGCGGATAACCCATTTTCACCCAACGCTCACGCAAAATTTTCATTTGCTGGCGCATTGCCATTGCCATTTCTAAGCAATTCTGCGCATCCCGCTCTACACCCTCAGAATTCGGATCACCAAAAAAGACTAAAATGGCATCCCCCATGAATTTATCAACAGTACCCTCGTATTGCTTCGCAATCTCGGTCATGTGTCTTAAATAGTCATTAAGCAGGAATGCCAAATCATCGGGAATTAAGCTTTCAGACAACTCTGTAAAACCTTGAATATCTGAAAAGAAAACCGTGAGTTTTTTACGTTTATATTCAATTTTCGCTTCAGACTCACCTTTCATAATTGACTGCCACAGTTGCACTGGAGCATAGCGGCTCAACTGATTCGCAAATTCCATGTAGCGATTCATTTGATCGTAATAATGATTCTTGCGGCGATATATATCCTGCATTTGGTTGCGCTGATAATAACTACCCACACCAAAATAAGTAATCAGACACAAAAAACCCAATACGGTCAGCTCGGTACTGGTCGCTTCAAAATATTCACCAAAACCAAAGATAAAGATCAGAGATAAATAAAAAACAACAACACCAATCAGACTCGCCAAAGAAATCATGAGAAATGAAACTTTGTTGCTAATGGCGGTATAAAGCAGTGCAAAAATAGACAAAAAAGTGAGTACGATATTCAGATGAATTGCTGCCAAAATAATTGAAGTGACAACAATATCAATCACAAACATCACACTACGTCGTACATTAGTGTCAAAGCGATAGCCCAACCACCGTGAAAATGGTGGTGTAAACAACAATACAACCAATAACAATAATGGGACATAAATTTGATAATGCGTATCCGCCATCGTGTAGTGATAAACGATAGTCAATAGCGACAACATGCTATACCCCATCACTCGATGGAAGTATTCAAATTGTTTGGGTTCTTTAGATATCCAATCGTCTAATGGCACTGATTGTTCCCCATGATGCGCACGATCAAATCATCCCTGATTTGATTTCCACGTGAATTAGTCCATACGCCAATCAAACGGCATATCACCTTGTCCACGTAATGCAAGCATTAAAGTCTGGCGCATATGTGCAAGGACTTCATTGCTATAAGGAACAGCTGGAGTACCCCAAACTGGTTTTGGCCATGCAACATCGTTTTGATAACGAACCACATGGTGGAAATGAAGCTGTGGCACCATGTTACCCAAAGCAGCAACATTCATTTTATCAGCTCGGAATACGCGAGCTAATTGGCTTGACAACCAACTTGACTCACGTAAAAACTGTTCTTGGTCGGCTTGGCTGAGTTCATATAACTCAGTGATACCTGGCACGCGTGGAATTAAAATTAGCCACGGAAATTGCATATCATTCATTAAGCGACATGTTGAAAGTGGAAAGTCGCCTACAAAAAACGTATCTTGAGCAAGTTGTGGATGCAAACTAAACATATCTTTATAAATGATGCAAATTAGAATAATGGCTAATACTATCACATCCAATCGGAGGTGAATATTATAAGCAATGTGTTTCAATACAAATAAAATACGTTTTACTTTGAACTACATCACATTTATCACTTTAATAAATTTCATCAAAAAATCAAGTATTTCTTTTTGTCGTGCAAACACCTACGAAA
This sequence comes from Acinetobacter sp. WCHAc060042, assembly GCF_003231195.1. Classification (NCBI taxonomy): domain Bacteria; kingdom Pseudomonadati; phylum Pseudomonadota; class Gammaproteobacteria; order Moraxellales; family Moraxellaceae; genus Acinetobacter; species Acinetobacter sp. WCHAc060042. The sequence goes on along the minus strand of NZ_QKVN01000018.1, from coordinate 68,919 downwards.
TACCTGATATCTGTATGAAATAACAGCAAATTAGAGCTGCTAATTAATGCAATTCTTTAAGTAAATTTGCTAATAAGTCATTGATAAACTGAATTCGCTTTTCATACTCTTCTAACATCACCATCACCTTTAAGCGCTGACCGCCCTCCATTCTAAAAAAGGTAGGGTGTTTTTGCATCATTTGAATAATACTGATGGCCTGTACAGGTGTATCAGGTGAGAATTCAATAGCTCCTCCATTGCCCGAAATATCGACTTTCGTGATCCCTAATGTTTCAGCTTTTAGGCGAATCTGATGAACAGCAAAGAGTTGCTTCACAGGCTGTGGCGGTATACCAAAACGATCAATCAGCTCCATGCGAATATTATCAAGCTTTTCCTGACTATCTGTATTACTAATCCGCTTATAGAACAATAAACGCTGATGCACATCTCCTAAATATTCATCTGGAATCAAGGCTGGCATATGCAAATTGATTTCTGCGGTCAGTGATAGTGGCGCATCGAAATTTGGCGTTTTCCCTTTTTGAATAGCTTTAGTCGCCTTCTCGAGCATTTCCATATACAAGCTATAACCAATGGCTTGCATTGATCCACTTTGTTGCTCACCGAGTAACTCACCAGCTCCACGAATTTCTAAATCTTCCGTCGCCAACATGAAACCTGCTCCAAGGGTTGAGGCCCGCTGAATAGCATCTAAACGCTTTTCAGCATCGCCTTTCAATCCTTTAATGGATGGTACCAGTAAATATGCATAGGCTTGGTGGTGCGAACGCCCAACACGTCCACGAAGTTGATGCAACTGCGCAAGCCCCAATTTATCAGCACGTTCAATCAAGATAGTATTGGCATTTGGGACATCAATCCCTGTTTCAATAATGGTTGAGCAAACCAATACATTATATTCTTTATGATAGAACTGCTGCATGACTTGCTCTAACTCGCGTTCGCGCATTTGTCCATGTGCAACAGCAACACGCGCTTCAGACACCAACTCTCGGAGACTTTCAGCCGCGCGCTCAATGGTTTCTACTTCATTGTGCAAGAAGTAAACCTGCCCACCACGCAGTAATTCACGCAAGATAGCTTCTTTGACGGCATCACCCGTATGCTCTTGTACAAAAGTTTTGACCGCTAAACGTCGTGCAGGTGGCGTTGCAATAATTGAAAGATCTCGCATACCACTAAACGCCATGTTTAAAGTACGCGGAATTGGTGTTGCGGTAAGGGTTAACATATCCACATCGGCACGCATCGCCTTGATCCGTTCTTTATCACGCACCCCAAACCGATGCTCTTCATCCACAATCATAAGACCTAAATCTTTAAACTGGACGCTTTCTTGCAAGATTTTATGCGTACCAATCACAATATCGACTTTGCCTTCTGCCAGATCTTCGATCGTTTTAGTATGGCTCTTACTGCTACCAAAACGAGATAAAACTTCTATACGAATAGGCCAATCCGCAAAACGGTCTTTAAACGACTCATAATGCTGTTGAGCCAACAAAGTTGTTGGAACCAAAACCGCAACTTGCTTATTGTTTTGTACTGCTAAAAAAGCAGCCCGCATTGCCACTTCAGTTTTACCAAAGCCTACATCACCACAGACCAAACGATCCATTGGTTTCGCCTGTTGCATGTCATATAAAGTCGCCTCAATCGCATTAGCCTGATCTAGCGTTTCTTCATAGGCAAAGCCACTGGAAAACTGCATATATTGGCCATGCTCTAGCTCAAAGCCAAAACCAGGTTTGGCTTGACGACGTGCTTGAATATGTAACAATTCTGCCGCCACATCATGAATTTGCTCGAGTGCTTTACGCTTCGCTTTGCTCCAAGCATCTGTACCCAACTTATGTAAGGGTGCCAAGTCTGGGTCACCACCACTATAGCGACTAATCAAATGCAGATTAGTCACAGGAACATAAACTTTGGCAGCATCGGCATAGTCAAGCTGCAAGAACTCATAGTCCTGATCATCAATACTTAAAGTGACTAAACCTGCATAACGTCCTACACCATAGTCAATATGTACAACTGGCGCACCCATGCTCAACTCAGTCAAACTGCGAATGAGAAACTCTTCAGAAACCTCTTGTTGGCGCTTACGCCGACGTTGCACCACACGGTGTTCATACAACTGGTTTTCTGAGATAACACTCAGCGTATTTTTTAAGACCAAACCACGTTCTAATGGTGCATTGGTAATGGCAATGGCATGTAAAGACTTTTGAAACTCAGCAAAATTTTCGACATTAGGAATTTCTCCCAATGTTGCGCGCAATGCATCTTTTAAAGTTTCACGACGCCCCGCGCTTTCAGCAACCAGTAATACGGGATGATTTGCTGTATCAATATACTGTTTCACCGCATGAAAAGGTTTTTCACTTTTTGGGTCGACGGGTAAACGAGGTGGAAGTTCAGTCTTTAAATTCACCACCCCCGCTTTTAAGTCGAAAATATCGCCTGAGGCAATAATGCGTGGAAAGGTATTGAGCTGTTCTAAAATTTGATTGGTTGAAATAAAAAGTTGTTCAGGTGGCAAAATGGGCTGATCAATATTGTGTCTACGGTCCTGATAGCGACGATCAACCTCTTTCCAAAAACTATCTAAACCATCATCAACCTGTTTATCTGTAATGACAATAGAATGACTAGGTAAGTATGAAAGTAGTGTACTTTGAGCTTGCATCTGCTCCGTACTAAAAAAAAGTGGGAAATAGAACTCAATCCCTGGTGATGCAATCCCTTCTAGCACATCCTGATAAATTGGGTTCTTCTTAGGGTTCGCCGTTGGAAACATCTCCGCATAACGATCACGGAATACACTACGCGCTTCTTTCAGCGGAAACTCTTTCGCAGGTAAGACAGAGAATTGTTTTAAGTTTTCCGTGGTGCGCTGTGTTTCCGGATCAAAAAATTTAAGAGTTTCAATTTCATCATCAAATAAATCTATGCGAATTGGCGCCGCTTGACCTGAGGCATAGATATCCATAATGCTACCGCGAACTGCAAATTCACCATGGTCGTATACTGTGTCGACCAAATGATAGCCTGCTTGAATCAAACGTTTCTTTTGCTGTTCCAATTCAAACTTTTGACCGACCCGGATATCAAAATGCTCACCTAAAACCCACGAAGTCGGTGCCACACGTTGTGCCAAGGTCGAAGCCGAAATCAATAAGACACCCGTTTGTGGCATATTGGATAAAATCGCGAGACGCTCAGACACGATATCTTGATGAGGAGATAACCGGTCATAAGGCAGAATTTCCCAATCAGGAAAAATCGTCGGTCGGATGCCGTAAAACTCAAACTCACTTTCGAGTTGCGCCAAATGTTGGTTATTTTTTGCAACAACCACAAAAAGTTTTTTATTCTGTGTACTGAGCGTTTGAATAAATAGCGCAACAGATGAGCCGAGCAGATTTCCGAGCCATCTTTTTTCGCCCGCTTTTAGTTGTTGCACATTCAGTTGGGAGATTTCTTCTTGGAACATGGGCATTGCTTAAGCACCTAAAAACATGCGTCATATACTAGCACGATGTCCTAAAGCCGCACGTTATTTTTCGCTACAAAACACCCTCTTACACGTAGCCAAGCCCCTTTCATCACTCAATTTTATGTCATTTAAATGCTCTATTTTTTATCGCGAATAAACTGATAATAATAGTCACTCAGGAGTTTAATGATGTGCTTTAACTCGGTTAAGTTTTCAAGATTATTACCCAAGCGAGCAACAAAGCGCCCACTGGCTATTTCCAAATCAATTTTTTCATTCATCAACATCGCACTATAAAAAAGTGCATTGAGGTCATCAAACTGATTGATTCGACGATTTGAGAAATACGCCAAGCGTTCAGCATGTATATCATTGATCACAACACCCTCAATAATAAATCCATTCTGTTCATCATATTCAATCTGATGCTGCTGCAAAAACAGTTGTTCTGGTGCATCTTTCTTTCGTTTCAACAAATTGGTTAGTTTAGTGAGCATATCAATCTAATCATCTTTCTCTCTGCATATTGTAGTTCTAACCAGGCTAGATTGTTAGCCAGTCTTAGCTTAAATGTATAAAAGCAGCCGATTGGCTGCTTTTATACATTTCTAAGGCTATAAATGTTTAACTGACTTGTGCCAAAGGAACGACTGTAGGCGTCACCTCAGTCACCAAGTTTTCAAATGAGAAGATTTGATCCAACTGGTCTTGTGTCAGTAGCTCTTGCTCCAATACTACCTGTTGAATGGTTTTATTTTCAGCAATACACTGTTTCCCAATTTCGTCACATTTCGCATGACCTAAAATTGGATCAAGTAAAGTCACAATGCCAACACTACGCATAACTGCGTCATAGCATACTTGTTCATTGGCTTGAATACCTTGAATACATTTAGTGTCTAATGCAGCAATACCATTTCTAAGCAATTTAATTGACTCATGAATACTCTGTGAAATAACAGGCTCCATTACATTCAACTGTAACTGACCTGCTTCTGCTGCCATGGTCACAGTTAAATCATTACCAATCACTTTAAACGCGATTTGGTTCACCACTTCAGGAATCACAGGATTGACTTTTGCAGGCATGATAGATGAACCAGCCTGTAGTTCTGGTAAACGAATTTCAGCCAAACCGGTACGTGGACCAGAACTGAGTAAGCGTAAGTCATTACAGATTTTCGAGAGCTTCACCGCCAAACGTTTTAAGGTGCTCGATAAGATAATAAACACACCACAGTCACTGGTTGCTTCAACATAATCTTCCGCACCAATTAAATTAAGACCCGTCAGCTCTTTCAAGGCCTGAACCACTTCAACTGCATAACCCTGTGGTGTATTCACCCCGGTACCAATTGCAGTTGCACCCAAGTTCACTTCTAATAAAAGCTCACGTGTACGTTCAATTAAACGTAAGTCTTCCTTTAATAAAGTTGCAAAGGCACGAAACTCTTGCCCCAAAGTCATCGGCACAGCATCTTGCAACTGAGTACGCCCCATCTTTAAGACATATTGAAACTCAACTGCTTTGCCTTGCAAAGAATGAATTAAATTTTGGATCTGTATAAATAAGTCATCCAAACTGTAATACGTTGCTAAACGTAGCGCGGTTGGGTACACATCATTGGTCGATTGTGATTTATTTACATGGTCATTTGGATGAATAACGTCGTATTTACCTTTAGGAAGTGATAAGTGCTCCAATGCGAGATTGGCCAACACTTCGTTGGTATTCATATTAATCGACGTGCCTGCTCCACCTTGATAAACATCTAAAGGAAAAGCATGCGTCCAGCTTTCAGGAGTTTGGATTAATTGATCACATGCAATATCAATAGCCTGAGCAATTTCGGGAGAGATTTTGCCAAATTTACAGTTGCTTTGCGCTGAGGCTTTTTTAACTTGCGCCAAAGCACGGATAAAATGAAGTTGAGTTCCTACTTTCTGATTAGAAATTTGAAAGTTTTCTAAAGCACGTAAAGTATGAATGCCATAGTAGCAATCCATTGGAACTTCCTTCGCTCCCAATAAATCACGTTCTATTCTTGTTTGATCGACTTGAACCGTAGTCACTGCCTAGTACTCACTTAGATGCACAGAATTAGTGCAATAATGAAATACTAGTCTTTTCGATATGTTTCATTGCTGTAAATATATTTCATAAATGAAATATTTTATATTTGAATGTTTGCTTTATGTATTAATTGTAACATCTCGTAATTAAAATAAGCTTTAAATGATAATTAAGCCAATGATTTCATAAAATGAAAAATATAAATTTTGTACAACTTGCACAAACTAAAACTAAGCAACAAACAAATAAAATATTTTCAATAAGTTATAAGACAATTTTAAAAAACAATTAATATTTACATAAAACACACAAAAATATCTCACAACTGTTACAGAGTGTAATTTTATTTTCATGATTGAATCGCCCTCTCAAACAAAGCGATTAAAAAATCTCCCATCTCGGATTTTTTGCCAAGGAATGCCTATGAGTCAAATTAACCCCACCCTCGTCACGTTTTTAGTTTATATCTTTGCCATGGTTGCTATTGGCCTCTATGCATACAAATCTACCAGCAACTTTGATGACTACATCTTAGGTGGTCGTAGTTTAGGAAGTGTCGTTACTGCCCTTTCTGCTGGTGCATCAGACATGAGTGGTTGGTTACTCATGGGCTTACCAGGTGCAATTTATCTATCAGGTTTATCTGAGGCATGGATTGCAGTCGGTCTGATTATTGGTGCCTGGCTGAACTGGTTATTGGTTGCAGGACGTTTACGTGTGCACACTGAAATCCAGAATAATGCACTTACACTACCCGATTACTTTACTGGTCGTTTTGCAGACCGTAAACGTATCTTACGTATGATTTCTGCGGTTGTAATTTTAGTTTTTTTCGCCATTTACTGTGCTTCAGGTATGGTTGCTGGCTCTCGCCTGTTTGAAAGTATCTTTGGTTGGGATTACACCACTGCACTTTGGATTAGCGCGATCGCGACTATCAGTTATGTTTGTATTGGTGGCTTCCTCGCAATTAGCTGGACAGACACATTCCAAGCAGGTTTAATGATTTTTGCGTTACTATTGACCCCAATCATGACTTACCTTGCGATTGATGGTAATGCAGCTGAATTCACGATTTTACTTGAAACTGCTCGTCCACAAGCGATGCATATTTTCTCTGAGTTGAGTACGGTTGCCGTTCTATCATCCTTAGCTTGGGGCTTAGGCTATTTCGGTCAGCCACACATTCTTGTCCGCTTCATGGCAGCAGATTCTGTGAAAACAATTCCAGCTGCACGTCGTATTGGTATGACGTGGATGATTTTATGTCTAGGTGGTGCGGTAGGAGCAGGTTTTATTGCCATTGCGTACTTCCAACAGCACCCTGAACTCGCCGCAGTGGTTTCTCAAAACCCCGAAACTGTGTTCATGGAACTAACTAAAATCTTATTCAATCCATGGGTTGCAGGTATTGTTCTGGCCGCAATTTTAGCCGCAGTAATGAGTACGTTAAGCTGTCAGTTACTGGTATGTTCTACCACATTGACTGAAGATTTATACAAAGCATTTATCCGCAAAACAGCATCTCAAAAGGAGCTGGTTTGGGTGGGTCGTTTCATGGTGCTTGCTGTTGCAGTTCTTGCAATTTGTTTAGCAAGCAACCCTGACAGTAAAGTTCTAGGCCTTGTGGCTTATGCATGGGCAGGTTTTGGCGCGGCATTTGGTCCACTCATTATCTTGTCTTTGTTCTGGAAGCGTATGACCTTGAATGGTGCTATTGCAGGTATTCTTGTAGGTGCCGTGACTGTTATTCTGTGGAAAAATACTATGGGGCATCTTGGCCTATATGAAATCATCCCAGGCTTCATCTTCTCTTGGATCAGTATTGTCGTTGTAAGCTTGTTGGGCAAAGCGCCTGAAGCTGAAATGGTTCAACACTTTGAAAAAGCAGATGCACTCTATAAACAAGCAATGGCTGAAATGAAAGAAGAGTCTGCACAACGTTAATGTAACGCTTGGAATGGCAAAAATTAAGGGGCTTTTAAGCCCCTTATTTACATTTCGTACACTCAATCATTTCGACTGCGGTTTATATTTCAGCTGAATACGTGAACTTTCTTTGATGACTTCCATGACTGGATAACTGCGCGTTTCTTTCACACCCGGCAACTGCCATAACACTTGACCTGATATTTTACGAAATTCGTCCATACTGGCACAGCGAATCTTCACCACAAAGTCAAAACCGCCACTGGTCATGTGACATTCCACAATTTCATCGTGTTGTAATACCGCATGGCGAAAATCATCTAAAACATTCGGTGTCGTCTTATCCAAAAGAATTTCAACAAACACCACAAAACTGGCATTCAGCATGTTTGGATTTAAACGCGCTTCATAATTTAAAATAAAACCTTCCTTAGTTAATTTTTGCACCCGAGCCAAAGCCGCCGTGGCAGATAGGTTCACCTCCTCGGCAAGTTTAATGTTCGATATCTTTCCATCTCTCTGAAGAATATCCAATATTTTGATATCTGTTCGGTCCAAACCAATAATTGGGCTCGTCATCTGAATTAATCTCTAAATAGCATACAAATTATAGTGAGTTATTCGGCATTCTTTCTGTAATCATAAATTAATTACTATAGATCTCTCAACACATTATTGTATGCACAGGATGTAGGCATGAATATGATGGAAAGCAACGCGCATTTCAACGAATCTCAAACACCATTTGAATATATTACCGAATTCAAAGAAAAAAATGAGTTTGAGGTTGAAATCAACACCGCTTGGCGACGTGCCGAAACTGAGTGTGTTCAAAACTTATTAGACCACAGCAAAATTTCTGATGAAATGAATCAACGCATTCACGAACTTGCGTTTGATTTGGCTCATACTTTACGTGAACGTAAAAGCGGCAGCGGTAAAGCGGGTATTGTACAAGGACTCTTACAAGAATTTGCACTGTCTTCTCAAGAAGGCATCGCACTGATGTGTTTAGCTGAAGCATTACTTCGTATTCCAGACATGGCAACACGTGACTTGTTGATTAAGGACAAAATCAACCAAGGCAACTGGAAAGAGCACGTTGGTCAAAGTAACTTAATGTTTGTCAATGCAGCAGCATGGGGCTTGATGCTCACTGGCAAGTTGATGGAAACACCAAAGCAAAATAGCTTATCAGGCACTTTAACAGGCTTATTGGCACGTAGTGGTCGTGGCATCATCCGTAAAGCAGTTGATGTGGCAATGCGCATGATGGGCGAACAGTTTGTCACTGGCGAAACCATTGGTGAAGCATTGCAACATGCTGAACGTCTTGAAGAAAAAGGTTTTCGCTATTCATACGACATGCTGGGTGAAGCGGCACTGACCGACCACGATGCTGATCGTTATATGAAAGACTATACCGATGCCATTCATGCCATTGGTCAAGCGTCAAAAGACAAAGATGTCTATGACGGCCCAGGTATTTCAATTAAATTATCTGCTCTACACCCCCGTTACCAACGTGCCCAAATTGCACGTGTGCATGACGAACTTTATGGCAAAGTCTTTACTCTTGCTAAATTGGCACGCGGTTATAACATCGGTTTAAATATTGATGCAGAGGAGTCTGAGCGTTTAGAAATTTCTTTAGAAATGCTCGAACGCCTATGCTTTGAACCAGAGCTCAAAGACTGGAAAGGCATTGGTTTCGTTATCCAAGCCTACCAAAAACGTTGTTTCTACGTGGTTGACTACATCGTAGATTTGGCTAAACGTAGCGAAAAACGCTTAATGATCCGTTTAGTGAAAGGCGCGTACTGGGATAGCGAAATTAAGAAAGCGCAAATCGAAGGCATGACCGACTATCCCGTATTTACCCGTAAAGTACATACAGACTTATCTTACATTGCCTGCGCAAAGAAATTATTGGCTGCGCCAGAACAAATCTACCCACAGTTTGCAACGCATAATGCTCAGACTTTAGCAACCATTTATGAAATGGCGAATCCTGAGCAATATTATGTAGGTCAGTATGAGTTCCAATGCTTACATGGCATGGGTGAACCCCTTTATGAACAAGTCGTCGGTGAAAAGCTAGATAAAAAACTGGGTGTCCCATGTCGTATTTATGCACCTGTCGGCAACCATGAAACACTATTGGCTTATCTTGTCCGTCGTTTACTTGAGAATGGTGCAAACACCTCTTTTGTAAATCGTATTGCAGACAAGTCACTCGCGATTGATGATTTGATTGAAAATCCAACGCAAACCATTCTAAGCAGTGCAAAACGTGAAAATGTTGTCGGTCAAAAACACCTTTCCATTCCACTGCCTGCTGAGCTTTATGGTCAACTGCGTGCAAACTCTAAAGGTTTAGACCTTGCAAATGACACGGAGTTAACCCAGCTCAATCAAACAGCTCAACAGTTTTCACAACAGCAATGGTTTGCTGCACCTATGGGTGAGCAAATCCAGACAGATGAAACGGTTGTAAAGCAAAGTATTGTTAACCCTGCACGTCACTCAGATGTTGTCGGTTATGTACAAGAAGCAACAACTGAACAAGTTGAGCAAGCATTAAACAATGCGCAGGCTGTACAAGACATTTGGGCACGTACGGCTAAAGACACCCGTGCCAATTACCTACTTCGCGCTGCTGACTTAATGGAAGCTCGCTTAGAAGAACTGATGATTTTACTGTGCCGTGAAAGTGGTAAAACCTATGCCAATGCCATTGCAGAAGTTCGTGAAGCAGTCGATTTCTTACGCTACTACGCAACGCAAATGATTGTTCTAGATGCAAATGCAGAGGTTGAGCCTTTAGGCACGATGCTGTGTATTAGCCCATGGAACTTCCCATTGGCCATCTTCACAGGTCAAGTCGCTGCCGCATTGGTTGCGGGGAATACCGTGATTGCTAAACCAGCGGAACAAACACCGCTAATTGCGGCTCAAGCGATTCAAATCTTATGGCAAGCAGGTGTGCCTCAAGCTGCTGTACAACTGATGCCGGGTCGTGGTGAAACTGTAGGTGCACAGCTCAGTGCATCAGAACAGGTTCAAGGCATCATGTTCACAGGCTCGACTGAAGTTGCCAAAATTTTGCAAAAAACTGTGGCGAAGCGTCTGAGCAAAAATGGTGAAAGCATTCCACTGATTGCTGAAACAGGCGGTCAAAATGCTATGATCGTTGACTCATCAGCACTGACTGAGCAAGTTGTACTTGATGTCGTTAGCTCAGCTTATGACAGCGCAGGCCAACGTTGTTCTGCCCTACGCGTACTGTGTGTACAAGAAGACAATGCCGATGCTGTGATTCAAATGCTTAAAGGCGCAATGCAGCAACTTCACGTGGGCAATCCATATCTACTCAAAACTGATATTGGCCCTGTGATTGATGCTGAAGCGCAAGAAAATATCCAAAAGCACATCGAAAAAATGCGTCAAAAAGGTCATCGCGTACACCAGTTGATGCGTAATGATACTCAAGACTCTGAACTAGATGCAGGCACGTTCATTACACCAACACTGATTGAGCTGCCAAATCTCAATGATTTAGAGCGTGAAGTGTTTGGTCCTGTGCTGCACGTGATTCGCTTTAACCAAGGTTCACTCAAACAGTTACTTGAGCACATCAACAGCAAAGGTTATGGCCTGACTATGGGTCTACATACCCGTATTGATGAAACCATTCAAACTGTGATGACCCATGCTGAAGTAGGTAACCTCTACATCAACCGTAACATCGTAGGTGCAGTTGTCGGTGTACAACCGTTTGGTGGTGAAGGTTTATCGGGTACAGGCCCTAAAGCGGGTGGTCCAATTTATCTATATCGCCTAATGCAAAACTGTTCTGCGAAAAAGTTGAATAAGCCATTTGCAACAGGTGCTGATTTGAACCCTCAGGTCAAGTTCAGCAACTCTGCATTGTTCCTTGAGTGGGCAGCTAAAACCTTCCCTGCTGTAAAATTGGCAAAAATTGAGAACTTCTGTTCAGGCCATCATTACGAGTTGCAAGGCCCAACAGGTGAAAGTAACCAATACATGGTGATCCCACGTCATGCAGTCTTGTCATTAGCTGAACAAGAAGCGGATCAACTACAACAGTTGAATGCGATTTTTGCAGTCGGTAGCCGTCCAGCAGTACTCGCAGATAATAGCTTTGTGTTAAAACACATGCCAAGCATGCCTAAAGCATTGGCTCAAGCGTTCCATGTCATCAAAGACATCAAAACTGGTGCATTTGATGCGGTATTGCACCATGGTACGACAGCACAACTTTTAGCTCTGCAACAGCAAATAGCTGAACGTCAAGGTGCGATTGTCGGTATTACTCACCTTAGCCCATCACAAACTGCCATTCCGTTGGAACGTTTTGTGATTGAGCGCGCGATCAGTGTTAACACTGCAGCTGCTGGTGGTAATGCAAGTCTGATGACTTTGAACTAAGCCCAATTTAAACCTGTAGTCCGCATTGGGGTTACAGGTTTTTACCGTGTTTCCTCTATTGCCAAGTCAACATCTCCTAGTCTGTTTACTTGGCATTTTTTATGCGACTTCGTTTGACTCAATCTGTTCGAAAATTTCCGATATAACAATACATCAATCCACCTGTAGCATGAATAAACTCCACGCTTTTGCTGAATATCTTTAGGCTAATTCGGCAAACTTTGTTACCATCTCTTTTTTCAATATGTTTGCGATTTTTACTGCATATGACTTCTTCTTATCAACAACAACTTGACGCCAAAATTGAACGAATTACAGCTCAATTTGCTGAATTCACTCCACCTTCGCTTGAAGTTTTTCAATCTTCTGAAAAAAACTTTCGCATGCGTGCAGAATTCCGTATTTGGCATACCGAAGATGATATGTTTTATGCCATGTTTGAACGTGATGAAGACAATCAGAAAAAAGTCATTCGTATTGATGACTTCCCAATCGCGGATGCCAGTATTAATCAGCTCATGCCTGTTTTATTGGCAGAATTAAAAAGCAATGATCTCCTCTCAAAACGCTTATTTGAAGTGCATTTTTTAGCGACCTTAAAAGGTGAAATGCTGGTTTCGCTGATTTATCGCTGCCCACTCAATGAACAATGGCAGGTTTTAGCTAAGCAACTCGCAGAAAAATTAAATATTAAGTTGATTGGTCGTAGCCGTGGTCAAAAAGTGGTACTTAGCGATGAATTTGTGGTGGAAGAACTGCAAGTTTTTGAGCGTAAATATCAGTACAAACAAATTGAAAGTAGTTTTACCCAGCCCAATGCGCAAGTCTGCCAAAAAATGCTCGAATGGGCCTGTAATGCTGCACAACAGTCGCACAAAGATTTGTTAGAACTTTACTGTGGCAATGGTAACTTCACCCTACCGCTTTCAACCCGTTTCAACCGTGTCTTAGCCACTGAACTGGCTAAGTCCTCAGTGTATGCCGCACAGTGGAATATCGAACAAAATAAAATCGACAATATCCAAGTCGCACGCTTGTCAGCAGAAGACTTCACCCAAGCTTATAACGGTGAACGTGAATTCCGTCGCTTACAAGAAGCAAATATCGACATGAGTAGTTATGAGTTCGATACTGTGTTTGTTGACCCACCGCGTGCGGGTATTGATGATGAAACATTAAAGTTGATTCAACGTTTTGAGCGCATCATTTATATTTCGTGTAACCCTGACAGCTTGTATGACAACTTAAAAACACTCAGCCAAACCCATAAAATTTCAAAGTTTGCGATGTTTGACCAGTTCCCGTATACGCATCATGTTGAAGCAGGAATTCTGCTCGAAAAAATCTAAACAATTTGTTGCAAAATATGCAACTTCAAAAATGAAGCCGTCACAGGCTTCATTTTTTACTTATTCTTAGAAAATAGTAATTTACATAAAATACAAGAATTTTCCCTGTCATAATAACGTTAACTTATGAAACTATAATCGGAATTTTTGGATACTGATTGTTGCTTTTATCTCTTTGCCCATCTTGCATTATTCTCTAGATTGGTTATATTTCACCCTATGTTAGGTTGTTAATGAAGTGTCTATGAGTTTTTGGCAAAAGCTGTTTTCAAATGAACAGCAAAACGAGCATAAAAATCAAATTGCTTGTGTTGAAAATGACTGCTCTTGTAAAACCAACGAACAACTTCTCGAAAAGCTGAAAGTAGCAACGGATGAAGATGTGATTGTTGGTATTAAAAAAGTTTTGGCTTCGCGTGGCTATAGCCGTAGGGAGTTAAATGAACTTCAGCATCGACCTCTACAATAGTAGAGTTTCTGAATATTCACCAAGAAGGCATTTAGATTAATCTAAATGCCTTTTTTAATGCCGACACATATAACTCCCCCCTAAGAAGGTTGAACAAGTGCAAAACAATTCACTTTTGCGACTAAAAATCACACAAAGCCTTAAATTTTTGCTACCTTACAGGCTCAATATAAAAATCAATAATGTTTCAAAATTAAAGGTTTAAGCAATGAAAAAATTACTCATGATTAATGCAAGTATCATCCTTTTGTCTTTGACCGCGTGCAGCAAAATGCCGAAGGCCTGTATTGAGTCATGGGAAAAGATGGAAAAACTTGGAAAACAAATGGGTTTAGCTGAAGAACAACTCAAAGAACAAAAGATGAAATTTGAAGAGGAAATCAAAACAATGAACGAAGAAGAAGCAACGCGGATGTGTAGTACTCAAAATTCACTTTTAGGCTTGGTTGGTCAGTAATCCGTTCTATTGCTAAAAAGAAAATGACATAGAAAAAAAGCCGTATTATTTGAATACGGCTTTTTGATTCATTATTTAAATACCTTGAAGCGCACCGTATCATCCACAAAGCCTTTTTCTTTAGCTTCACCCTCAACTGAACCAAAGACTAATTGTGCGCGTAATTTCCAACTGGCAGGCACACTCCATTCAGCATGGACTTCTTCATCCACAATTGGATTATAATGTTGTAAAGATGCACCTAGACCCAAGGTATGTAACGCAGTCCACGTTGAAAACTGAGCCATAGCTGTAGAATGCTCTGCCCAAATAGGAAAGTTCTCAGCATAAGATGGAAATTGCTCTTGTAAGCTCTGAATGACATCTAGATCTTCAAAAAATAAAACTGTTCCCACACCTGCTGCAAAACTGGCCATTTTAGCGGTTGTTTTAGCTGCACTTTCTTCGTCTTTAGCATAAGACTTCAGTTTTTCAGCCACAAAAGTCCAGAATTTTTCATGCTCCGCATTGAACAAAATCACAGCTCGAGATGACTGCGAGTTAAAAGATGATGGGCTTTGTTTAATAGCTGTTTGGATCAAATCAGTTAAAAATTCAGAACTGTGCTCAACTTTTTTACCAATAGCATAAATAGTACGACGTTTTGTAATTAAGTCGATGAACTGATTTGACATGTATTAAAATCCTTGTGGTTCTATTCAAAAAAAATTCATAGCAAATTTAAACATTAGTCTGCCATGAATGATGACCTAATGTATCAAGCAAAATTAATTCCAATATTTGACCAAATAATAAAATTTAATGCTTTAGATGTAGTTTAAATGCTTTGTGTTTACCACAAATACATAGTTCTGCTATCCATATAAAAAATCCTCCAAATGGAGGATTTTAAATTTGTTTAGAATTTGGCTTCTAAGACTTGAGTGGGAATTTTATTTTTCCATAAGTCCCGTAGCACGGGTAAATAGAATTTTTCACCCAATTCAACTAGTTCTGCATCAATTAACGCATGTATTTCATGCATAAATAAATAATCAAGTTCAACCGTTTTCAACTGTTGCTGTGTTTTGGCAAAGTCTTTGCGCTTTTGTTGTGCACGTTTCACTAGAGCATCTGCAAAATCTTTATCTTTAAACTGCTTAATCGCGTTTAAGCGTAACTCAATCACGCCCCAACCACTCAATAACAGCTTGAAAAGTTCGAAGTCAGTCGTGGTTGATTCCCATGTCATTTCTTCAAGATTTTCATTTTCAGGTAGAACAGGAAGCAATAATTCCATAACACTTGGGAAAATCTTTTTGAAATTTAAAACAAATTTAACAGGATGCTCACCCGGATAATCGTTAAATTGCACGTTTTTCTGAACATCTGTCAAATAAATATCAAGCATGGTAACTCATCAGCAGTTTATCTCTAGTCGACCATTGTACCGACTTCGCCCAAAGATAAAAACTGCTGATGTTCATTTGCTCTTTCATTGAGCAATTGAAGAAAATTTATTTTACATTTGGTGAAATCATTTGTTCTGGACGGACCACTTCATCAAACTGCTCAGCAGTGACTAAGTTCAACTCTACAGCCACTTGTTTTAGTGTTTTTCCTTCTTTATAAGCTGTTTTGGCAACTTTCGCTGCATTTTCATAGCCAATCACTGGGTTTAAAGCCGTAACTAACATCAATGAGTCATGTAAGAAGTGGTCAATTTTTTCACGGTTCGGCTCAATACCCACTGCACAGTGATCATTGAAGCTATTACATGCGTCACCCAAAAGCTGAATCGACTGCAACAAATTAAACGCAATTACAGGCATGAACACATTCAATTCAAAGTTACCCGATGCGCCCGCAACATTAATCGTGGTGTCATTGCCTAAGACTTGAGCCACCACCATAGTCATCGCTTCACTTTGAGTCGGGTTCACTTTCCCCGGCATAATACTTGAGCCTGGTTCATTTTCTGGAATACGTAATTCACCAAAACCACAACGCGGGCCACTAGCCAACCAGCGAATGTCATTGGCAATCTTATTCAAGCTTACAGCAAGCGTTTTTAATGCACCTGAGGCAAACACGGCTGCATCGCGCCCAGCCAATGCTTCAAATTTATTTGGTGCAGTCACAAAAGGTAGTCCGGTCAACTGTGCCAGTTGCTCCGCCGATTTTTCCGCATAATCAGGATGCGCATTCAGCCCTGTACCTACAGCCGTTCCACCTAAAGGCAGCTCATACAAACCTGAGAGTGCCTGTTGTAAACGCTTTAAGCCATGATCGAGCTGAGAAACATAACCGCTAAACTCTTGGCCCAACGTTAATGGTGTTGCATCTTGTAAATGAGTTCGCCCAATTTTGACGATGTCTGAAAATGCTTGAGACTTTGCATCTAAAGTATCTCGAAGCTGGGTAACCGCAGGAATCAGTAATTCATTGATCTGAATACTTGCTGCAACATGAATCGCCGTTGGAAATGAGTCATTGGTTGACTGAGCACGGTTCACGTGATCGTTCGGGTGTACAGGTTTTTGTGCGCCTAAAGGATTGCCGAGTTTCTGATTGGCGATATTCGCAATTACTTCATTACAGTTCATGTTACTTTGCGTGCCTGAACCAGTTTGCCATACTACCAAAGGAAACTGACTATCCCACTGCCCTGCAATCACTTCATCCGCAGCGCCGACGATGTATTGCGCCAATTCTTGTGGAATTTGGTTAAGTTCAGCATTGGTCTGCGCTGCTGCTTTTTTCACTAAGCCCATAGCACGAATCATTGGTCGCGGTAGACGTTCACTGCCAATTTTAAAGTTTTGCAAACTACGCTGAGTTTGGGCACCCCAAAGTGCTTCGCTTGGTACTTCAACTTCGCCCATCGTGTCGTGTTCAATACGTGTTTGCATTTTAACCTCTTCCTTTTTAAGTGAATTGCAAAATGATTATTTTGCGCTTGTTTTCCTTATCTTAATGATTAAGTAAAAGTATGTAAATGATAATTGTTATCAGCAAATTAATTAAAGACCCTCTAAACTTTGTCGGTAGAAACGCCATCCGTCCTCAAGGGTTTGTTGTAAACTGCGCTTCGCTTCCCAGTGTAAAACATTTTTTGCTTTACTACATTCGGATGCGACCTGATCTAATTCCACGATGTTCGAATCAACTATATCGACTGTAGCAATATCACTTTTCGTCACACTTTCTACTGTTTCAACCAACTGCTGTATCGACACACTTTGGCCTGCGATATTAAACGCTTCACAAGTAAACTGTTGATTGCTTAACCATTGTAACGAAGCAGCAATCGCATCACACGCATCCAGAATATGTAAAAAACTACGTTCGACCGTATGGTCTGCTGTTTGTGCTTTTTTTCTCAGTTCAATATGATCACGCTGTTTGGCAGCGACTTGCATCAACAGTGGGATAATATTTTTCGGTAAAGGCGGAAACAGCTCTCCGAGCATTGCATTTTCAAATGCGCCTGCGACATTGCCCATTCTTAAAATGGCAATTTTCCATTCATTATCTGTTTTTGCTGTATCTCGAATAATTTCTTCGACCATTTGTTGCGACTTGATATACGGGTTTGGGTAGCCGAAATTCAGTTCTAAGTCTTCTTCTAGATGTAGACTCGACTCACCATAAACTGCAAGACTGGAAAGATGCACCAAAGTTCGAACACCTGTGCGTTGCATGGCACGCAGTAAACTCATAATACAACTAACATTGTCATTATAATATTCCAAAGGCTTCAACACAGACTCTTCAAGCGATTTAAAACTTGCGGCATGTACCACTGCATCAATGGAATACTGCTCAAAAACTTTGTTCAAAGCAGGCGTATTTCGGATATCAATTTTGACAAAAGGCACGTACATGCCACTAATAAATTCTAATCGTTCAAGAGTTTGTAAATTCGCATTGGATAAATTGTCTACAATAATGACCTCTTGCCCATGCGCCATAAAGCTCAAAGCAATATGTGAGCCTATAAAGCCTAAACCACCAGTCACTAAAATCATTGTATACTACCTTTTTATTATGAAGTCCGAATGTACCAAGCAAGTTTTGGACATTCCTCTAGTGAAGTTTGATGAGTACTTTATTACTAATTACCTCCGCACCGAGTTCGATTCATGCATGGCATGCGCTGGGTTTAGCACAAGCACTGCATGCGAAAAATGAACTCTTTCGAGTGTTTTTCTACCAAGATGCTGTTCAAGTTGCCAATGCCCTACAATGGGTACCTGACGACCAACGGAATCTATGTTCTGAGTGGCAAAAACTCGCCATTCGCCTGCCAGTTTGTGTTAGTGCAGCCTTGGCTCGAGGAATTACCGATGCCGAAAATGCACAGCGTCATCAGTTAGCACAGCATAATCTTGCTACAGGTTTTGACTTGGTCGGCTTAGGGGAACTGGCCGATGCCGTTCAGTCTGCAGAGCGCTTAATTCAATTCTAAGTGCTAAGTTTTCAAGAATTTGTTGCTTTTAAAAGGTATATTGTGTGAAATCTGTACTGGTTATTTTAACCCAAGCCAATTTGAACTCTTTGCAGGTGCATGAAAGCCTCTCTGCTACGATGGTTCTTGCAACTTTTGGCTGTGAAGTCAAAGTCTTACTACAAGATGCTGCGCTCAGCTTATTAAACGATGCTCAGTCATTTGAACCCTTAAAGCATGCTTTTAAACTGGCGTCAAACATGGTTGATAGCTTTGAGTTTTATGACTTAAGCCCGATTTGGATTGAAACCAAAAATCAAGCTTCTGCCTTTGTTCAACAAACCGAGCAAGAAATAGAATGTGTTGAACTCAATGCCAATTTAATACAACAGTTTGACCATGTGCTGTATTGGTAAGGAGACAGTTATGAGCAAAACACTTTATCTCGTGCAGTCTCCATTTGCCGCGACAGAGTTAGCGCTGAGTAAATTGCAAAACCTGTATCAATCAGGGGATGATGTGGTTTTAATGGGAGATGCGGTCCTTTATATACAGCATCCTTTTATTCAGCAGTTAGCTTGTGTATTTGTGCTTGAGCAGGATGCTGAAAATATCGCTGCGGCCTATCCGAGTAACCTAGAAACCATCAGCTATGCTAGGTTTGCTGAGCTATGTTTAAACCACAGTCGTTGTATCAGTTTAAAATAATTTTGAGTGTTTAGATGAATTTAGAATTAGACCAAGATGGTCATTTAGTCGATTACACCATTTGGAATCAAGAGGTTGCAAAAGAATTAGCAAAATCTTTAGAGCTTGAATTGACCGATTGGCACTTTGAAATCCTCATGGCAGTGCGTCAGTTTTACCAGCAGTTTGGGCACTCACCTGCAACACGTCCACTGATTAAGTTTTTAATGAAAACAGTTAGTGCAGACATCAATAATGCCATACTGCAAGAAAAGTTTAATACTGGGCTTGTAGCGCGCCATCTGAGCCGTTTGGCTGGTGTACCAAAACCTGCAAACTGTTTATAAGCTTAAGCTTCTTTAACATCTGGTTGATTAACTAAAGCATCAACATAAACCTGTGTCGGTATCGCTTTGATGTCTTTGGCATGTATGGCATCACCACATTCGTTACAAACCAAATGTGGCTGAATACTATGCCCACAGGTTTTATGGATAAATTGCACGGGACGACCTTGCCCCTCGTCCATCCATTGATCGGCCCATGTTGCCATCGACATCAGCACTGGATATAAAGCCAAGCCTTTTTCAGTTAGACAGTACTCAAATCTTGCTTGACGATCCGTGTAGGGTCTTTTCTCCAAAATTTCATGTTCAACCAAGCGCTTTAATCGAGCAGACAACAGGTGCCGAGTCATACCTAAATTTTCTTGGAAGCTTTCAAATCGGCGCGTTCCTAAAAATGCATTTCGTAAAATCAGCACAGTCCAGCGGTCACCAATTACCGATAGTGTTCGTGCAATTGAACAAGGCTGCTCCCCGATCTCATCCCATTTCATTACAAAAGAACCATGTTGATTGTTCCCGTAACGTTAAAAGATTTAAAGACAGAAGAAAAGCCCTTTTATCTGGACTTCTCTTTAAACATCTAATTGTAGCTATGAACTACTCCATTACACACAACTGGCTTTTAAAGCCTTTTGCTGCGTCTGGAACATAAAGTCTACTATTTCAATTTCACCGTTTTGTAGCTCATTGAGACGTTTTTCCATGACGTAATACAAAGCTTTTTTATGTTCTTTAGACAGCGACATCTGTTGAAGCTGTTGTTTCAAATGAACCAAAAGGCTTTCTATTGGCTGATCATCTTCTATCATCAGGTATGCATAGCCAAAAATTGCACCACTTAATAAGGATTCAAAAGAAAATCCATGCGAGACATTGTAAGCAACCGATGAAAAAACACGTTCAAATGCGCTTAGTTTTCGAAGTGGGTCACGCGCAACACGGCTGCATGGGTCTTTATAAGCATACTGGCATGACTGATCAAAACTTTTTGCCAATCGTATTAAATCATTTTTGCGTTTTGACAGGTAATGCGTCAGACCTTGCGTCACTTCTGCAAGCAGTTTTTCAACATAATACTGCACTCGCGGATCGCCCATCGCTACTCCAATGGTCTGATGCCCGAGTAGGCTGGCATACCATGCAGTCATGGCATGTACGCCATTCCATAAGCGGTTTTTAATGAGCTGAATATCTGAAATTTGATCGACCAAGATCATTTGACGCATTTTACTGAGTAAAGGACTTTTGTTTTCTACATAGATTGGCATATCCATTTCAGCATTGAATAGAATTAAATCCATATGCTGTAAAATATGGCTCGGTTGAAAGTTTTGTCTCAAATCCTCAACATATTCACTGGCACGGCGTTCTTGATCTACGCTGAGTTTACTGACATCTTCAACTTCAATTTGATTACTCTCGTCATCAAGTTGATATTGCTTAAAAATATTGTATTTAATGCACAGTTGACGATATAGATTTTTATCGCTTAGCTTAGACACCATACGGTTGACTACCGTATCGCAGAAATAGTGTTGTTCTAAGATAAAGTCGGCAACAGCATGGTCTGTTAATTCCACCAAGGCTTTACGTACCTGCTCAAGAACCAACTGCTTGGCGCCTATTTTATTTAAGATAATTAACAGCGTCAGTGGAGTTTGAACTTGCTCATCTTGTGCCAAATAGCGTGCATAGAGGCCCTGTGCAATGGTTGCTGCTTCACTGACTAGAGCATTTTCAGCTAAACAAATCGCAATTAAACTCGACTCGACGTACATGGCATGCATCTGCTGTAAGTCTTCAGCATCAATAATATGCATATTTTCAATACGTTCATCATAAGACACTTGCCCATAGCGAATACAATATGCCCCAAATGCGTTAACGGCTGAGCGATATAAGCTATTCCGTGTAGACGCATAGATTTTTTTAGGACGCGTATAACCATCCCAATGCGATAAAATTTGTGCGATATAACCGCCACCAATCGCACCAAAACCGTGAATTCCAACAGTGAGTTGATTTAAAGTTTGAGGAAAGCTTTCTTGTAAATTGGGCATTTCCAGATGCGAGCTGTAGATATCTAATTCCATTAGATAGTCATACATATTTTCAAAATAATAATTGGCATGAGCCAACATACTTGCATTCGGTTCTTTAATATCTTTGAACAGTACACAGATGCCCCCAGCATCGTGTGCCGAATGGATACCATTTTCAGAGTCTTCAAACATGAAACACTGTGCAGGTTCAAGGTTCAGTTTTTGCGCTGCACTTAGGAAAATTTCAGGATGTGGCTTCCCCTGTTCAACTTCATCACCACAGACCAAGACATCAAAAAACTTATAAACATTGGCATTGATTAAATACTCTTCAGCAATTGCTCTTCGACTAGAGGTCGCCACGGCCATACGTAACCCCGCTTTACGCAACCGCTCTAAAACTTGCACCAATCCTTTTTTAATCGGAACACCATATTGGCGCACTGTTTCTAATTCTAATTCATCAGCTCGCTTACGAATGTCCCCGTAAGGAACTTCTTGACCATATTGCTTTTGAGCTAGCGCTTCAGAACTACGTGCACTTAAACCTAAACAAGCCATGAGGTAGGCATCTGAAAACTCGACCCCAATCTGCTCTTTGGATGCCTGTTTCAAGGTTTGAAACCGTAAACGTTCGGTATCAAACATTGTTCCATCCATGTCAAAAAGCGCACCATGCACAATATCATTTTTAAATTTAAACATTTAGCCTCCGTTTTTATGTTTGCACTTAGACTATACAAAAACCGGGCACAAATTTGATCCTCAGATTTCCTGAAACATTTTTGTTTATTTATTGATCAATAGATTAGGGTTTAAGCATTTTTTTGTAAACAAAAAGTAATTTTAGGTAATCGAACCGTAACCATAGCGATCATTTTTTAACAAATTCTATCTGGAGATGAGCCATCTAAAAATGAATTTGATCTTTATATTCATCAATGATCGACAACCATGCACGAGTAGCAGGATTCATGACTACGGTGGAATTCCATGCCATATTTAAGTTCCAGCGCAAACTTGGTTGTCCCACTAAACTGACACTGAATTTTGCGCGATCTAATTGCTCACAATAAATTTGTGGTAATAAAGCAATACCGACACCAGACTCGACCATTTTGGCAATAAAGTCCCACTGACTACTTTTACATAATACTTTGGGTTCAAAGCCTGCTGCCATAGCTGCTTCCAATATCACATGGTTCAATGTAAAGGTATCTGCATACAGTAGAAACGATTCTTCTTTGAGCTCGGCAAATTGCACCACGTCACGCTTTCTCCATTGTGAGTCATGGTTGGAAAGCAAACACAGCGGCGAATCAATAATTTGTATCCCCTGAATACTAGGCTTTAATTCTCCCAGTAAGATACCCACATCAATATTTTTCGCTAAAATTGCTTCTTCAATTCCTGTTGCACCGACTTCTAAAAAATTCAACTCAATATTGGGATAAAGTTTATGAAATTTAGCAATCAATGAGCTTAAAAGGACTGAACCTAAAGGTGGCAGACCGAGTCTTAGCACACCTTGCTTTACCCCTCGAATCTGATCAGCAGTTTCAAAAATTTGCTGTTGCTGTTGTAAAATCTGCAATGCATGCTGATACAGCTGTTCCCCCATATAGGTCAATTTAACTTCTCGCTTTCGTCCTGCTTGCCCTTTATGAAATAGGGGTAAGCCAATTTCATCTTCTAGTTGCCTTAATACTTTGCTGATAGTGGGTTGAGTTAAATAAAGTTCCTCAGCAGCTACACTAAAACTTTGGCTTTTCACTAGCTGCACAAATATTTTAAGGGTCTTAAAATCCAAAATTATTCCAGATAAGCATAATTATTATTTTATTATTCATAATTACCACCCTAGGTCAAACTTAAAATAACACTAACAATCCAAACATGGTGGACATCAGATGCGTCCGTTCAAACTGGTTTATCGTTCAATTCTTCAAGTCGGCCTGCTAATGGCCATTTGGTATATCGGTACGTTTGTACAAGCTACG
The DNA here is from genome assembly GCF_003231195.1 of Acinetobacter sp. WCHAc060042. Taxonomy (NCBI): domain Bacteria; kingdom Pseudomonadati; phylum Pseudomonadota; class Gammaproteobacteria; order Moraxellales; family Moraxellaceae; genus Acinetobacter; species Acinetobacter sp. WCHAc060042. The sequence goes on along the minus strand of NZ_QKVN01000018.1, from coordinate 45,179 downwards.
CTGTCCTTGCCTGTATCTGGTGGAGTCGTCGGCTTAACACTTTTGCTTATTGCACTGTTAACAGGATTATTCAAACTAGAATGGATTAAGTCAGGCTCTGATCTACTCCTCACTGAGCTATTATTATTTTTTATCCCCTGTGTCATCGGGTTAATTAAATATAAACATCTCTTTCTTACTCAAGGCTGGCAACTGGTTTTATCTATTGTTGTTGGTACCATTTGCGTAATGACCTGCACGGCCTACTGTGTCTCCTTAGGCTTTAAGCTTGAAGAAAAGTTTCAAAAAAAGACCAAACGACCCCATCAGCTCAATACACAAGTTTAAGGAACCACCATGCATATTCATTTTGTAGCCTTAATCTGTTTTATCGGGACCATACTGGCATATATTTGGGGTAAAAATTTTTATCAGAAATATCCCTATCTGTTATTCTCACCAACCATTCTAATCCCTTGTCTCATCATCCTATGTATGATGATGTTCCATATTCAGTATGACAACTATATGTATTACAGTAAGTGGCTCGTATGGATGTTAGGCCCTACGACAGTTGCTTTCGCCATTCCAATCTTTGAGTATCGCAAAGTCATTCAACAACATGCTTTCTCTATAGCATTAGGTATTATCATCGGCATGATGATTGGAGTACTTAGCTCTTTTTACTTGGCACGTTTGTTTCATTTTGATGCTGTAACCAGTTACAGTTTGATGAGTCGTTCTATCTCTACCCCTTTTGCCATGGAGCTCAGCAAAGCCGTTGGTGGTTCTGTAGATCTGGTGATTTTATTCACTGTGATCACTGGTATAGTCGGCGGACTTTTGGCCAATTCTGTATTGTTAGTCCTAAAACTAGATTCCAAATTCGCTCAAGGAGCATCTTTGGGCAATGCAGCACATGGTTTTGGTACCAGCACTGCGTTCAAACGCCATAAAGAAGAAGGCGTAGCAGCCTGTCTCAGTATGGTTTTAGCAGGTATCTTTATGGTTCTTTTTGGTCCAAGTTTAATTAAAACAGTAGTTTATCTACTCAGCTAAGGCACAATAATAGCTTTAGCTAATACGACTAAAATTCTGCTCTTTAATGCCTTTAAAAGCAAAATACAGCATTAAGCCCATCATTAGTGCCAATAAAAAATAATAAGGCAAATGTTGGTTCACCTGATAGAGTCCAGTACTCAGCAACGGCGCGAAAACAAAACTTAAAGCCTGTGTTGCCGTACATAAACTGGCTATTTTAGTTTGTAGCGTGGTTGACGCTGTTTGGGCTGCCCCTGTGGTAAAAGCGGGCATTAAACAAGCTACAGCAATACCATAAAAAAGATAAGCGGCTTGAAAAACCCAAATCTGGCTAGCGCTGACTGAAAGTATTAACCCCAAGACCATTGTCGCTAGACCGAACCATAATAATTGTTTAATTGACCAATTGAGTCGTTTTGAAATCGCCAATTGCATTAAAACCAGTGCGATCCCCACAATCAATGAACACTGAGAAAAATAAATTGCACTTTGATAGGTATCGAAATGGAAGCGATCTTGAATATAAAAACCAGCAGTTAAATTTAAGGTAACAATCGCAACATATAAACTAAAACCTAACAATAACCAAATCCCTAATTTTGACCATTGCAATTTTTCTATCGGCAGAGTATCTAATTTCACCGTAGTATCCACTTGTTCCTGTACCTGTGGCGCTTGCTTTGCTTGAAAACCAAGTACAATCCAAACCGCCATACCCGTTAAAATAGCCACGGCACCCCAAAGTGGTGTCAACATGTTCCATGTCAATAACATGGTCGTCACCAAAGGCCCAATGACAACACCTATACTGTTTAGTGCGCCAAACTTTGCCATGTTTTGACTACGATCCTGCTCACTTTGAAAAGCCGTCATGACATAACTTTGCAGCGCAATTTGTGGCATTGCCATAAAAAAGCCCGTACTGGCACGGGTCAATATGAGTAAGCTAAACAAAACAATAAACGACATGGAATAACTCAGCCCGTAACTGAGAACACCTGCAAATAAGCCCCATGTCAGTGCCATACCAGTGAAACCAATACTTAATAATTGATAAATGCTGAATTTTTGGGTTTGCTTAGCGATATAAATAGCAGAAACTGCCATGACTAATGCCCCAGCCGACACCAATGCTCCACCTTGCAGCTCAGTCAACCCTAGTTGCCGAATAAAAGGCGCAAGCAAAGGTAAAATCATTGAGAAACAGGCGCCATTGGCAAGACTACCTGCAATAAAAATATTGTTATTGCTATTCATTTTATTATTTGAACCATATTTTAAGGCGAGATTACAAAGTAAAGAGGTAGCTGAACGCTACCTCTAGACATACAGTTAGTATTTCAATGTATAGCTCAGACCATAGGTTCGACCTTGAGCAGCTAAGCTTGAAATAGCCCCATAAACCGACTCAACCGATTGACTATAGACCGATTTGTAGTCTGTATTCCACACGTTATACACCCCAAAGCCAATCGTACCAGGACCTGCTTTTGCATTGGCAATCACATCCATCGTTGCAAAGCCTTTGATTTCAGCAGGAACAGTCGAACCGTACTTTTCAGCGTCTTTTTTTGCTTTATCCGTACCACCAATAGCTAAGGCTTGAACACGTAGACTCATGTCATTGTTAAACTGCCACTCAGAAAATGCTGTGCCTTTCAGTGGCGCAACTCTGATTGCATCTAGTTCTTGCCATTTCCCAGCAGTATTTTTGAACTGTCCACGGGTATACGCCATGGTTCCACCCACTGTCCAATTTGGCTGTAGTCGATATGACGCATTTCCTTCTACACCATAAACGCGCTCATCTGTATCTAAGACTTCAATGGTATAGTTTGGACGGCCAAACTTTAAACTTTTATCTGAGTCATTATAGAAAGTGGTCACGCCCGCATTTAGACCATTTGTAGCTTGCACACGCCAACCCAACTCGTAGTTATTCACTTTAATTGGGTCAATGGTTTGGCTGTTGACTGTAAAACTTGCAGGCACATCACGAAGCATACGTTGAATATCGGGTAAATTTGAGCCTTGGGAAAAGTTTGCAAAAATTTGTTGAGCATCGCTTAAGTGATAAACTGCACCCACATTAAACAATGTCGCGTCATGCTTTACTTTACCGCCATTTAAAGTCTTGGCTTGGTAGCCTGGTCGCAAGTCAGCAGTAATTGCCTCTAAATAAGGCGTTGATCCATCCACTTGGCTTTCTACACGTTCATAACGCACCCCTGCTTTTAAGCCTAAGCGATCTGTCACATCAAAGTCTGTTTGAATGAAGGTACCCAACTTTTCTGTTTCGACATCTGGCCCAAAAGCATAATAATTAAAAGGCTTATAATTTAGACCGTTACTAGCCACAAATGCAGCACTATCGTACATTTGAATATTTTGTTCATCTTGTTCATTTTCATAGTCAATACCATAGCTGAGTCCCAACTTCCGACCATTTAAGTCAAATTGTTTCTGCAAGGCAACTCGCGCACCGTAAACATCAATATCTGTTTCCGACTGATAAACAAGATATAAACCACCTCCCATAGCCTGAGCAGAAGGGAACCAGCGTGCTTGCTCATTCCGATAGTATGCTTCAGCATTTAAGGTATGCCCCAATACATTTTGATTTTCATATTGCGTATTAAATGCATAGCGTTCTGTTTGCGGTTGGGTCTCTAACTGCATGCCTTTGACCGCAGCAAGACTGGCAGTATAGGTTGGGTCACGTCTTAAATAGGCTAAACTCGGACCATAGTCAGGACCATATTCGCTATCTTGTTCGTCATTAAAATATTGAGCACCAAAACTCAAACTTTGACTATCTGAAATATTCCAAGTCAAACGACCATTGATATCTAATGTATCCGTATCTTGACGGTCTGTTTGCGCAACTTCAGGCCCAATACGGTTACCATGGCTGTCCTGAATTTCACCACGAGTGGTATAACTGGCACCGAAAGCCCCTTGTAGCGCACCTTGGTTAAACAAAATATTTTGTGATGCTTCATAGGCCATAGCATCTGATTTAAAGTTATTTCCCGCAGTCATCCCAACTTTAGTTTCAAAACTAATCGGGTCTTGACCACCACGTTTGGTAATAATATTAATAATCCCGCCTGTTGCTCCCGAGCCATAAATACTGGTTGCCCCTGAAACCACTTCAATACGCTCAATCATAGACGGTTGAATGCTATTTAACTGACGTGAACCATCGCGATAACCTGTTTGCGGTACACCATCAATCATGTATTGCACTACACGACCACGCATGGTCATACCATAGTTTGAGGTCGTTCCACTACTCGGTGTCAGAGATGGAACTAACATTCCCAAGATATCTGCAATACTCTTTCCTGCATTAGCCTGTTTTTCAATTTCAGCTTGATCAATGCTATAAACTGTCCCCGCAATATCCGCAATGCTCTTTGCAGAACGAGTTGCTGTCACCACAATCGGTGCCAGTTGTGTAGCCTCTTTTTGTTTAGCTTCAACACGGCTTGTTTGGCTATCTAATGTTGTAGTGACATCATCTTGTGCATACAATTGTGTACATACAGCAAGTGTTAAACAAGTCAACTGCATAGGTAACATAAAACGGCTCATATCTTTTTCCTTTTATTAAATTTCTTGATTCAAAAGTTTTGTTGAGTTTTTTGATGACGTGAAATGATGTATTGGCTCAGTAGTACACTGACCACAGACGCAACCGCCAATACCATATAAAAATTGCCATATCCGAGTGATTTGGCTAAAAATCCCGATGTAGCTCCCCCAATGAAATAAACCAGTAGCTCAAAACACACCAAAATGGTGAAGTCCGTGCCTGCCTGTTCTTTAGAACTGCTCTGCATGAAATAGGCATAGAGTGAAGTCATTGCTACATAACGAATCGCAAGCATGACAATCACAAATCCCCCCAAGAGTAAATGCCACTGGTTTAACCAGCCCAAAACAATGGCTGCGCCAATCACTCCATACAACACCGTTCGACACCACCCCGCCCAAATAAGCAACTGAGTAGCTTGCAACTTTTTCAGAAGAAATGCTGCCGTAACGGCAGCGAGCAAACCCACGCCTGCACCAATCACAGACATCAGCACCCCAATTTGAGCAAGCGTCCATTTTTGGTCAATGAGCATCGGATTGAGCATCGCCATTGCAGGTGCTTCAACCACGCGATAGCACAAAATCAGTGCTAAGGCCGATAAAATCTCTGGCCGTTTAAAAGCACGGATTAAGCTTGGAGCTTGTTTAGCGATATTCGTCTGTTCACTTGCATTCTCTTGAATGTAAAAAACAGCAAACATGGTCAATGCTGTCATGACTGCTAAACACACCAATGCGCTTTCCCAGCCGTAATATTGGTACAACCATAATGTTGCCGCACCACCTAACATACTCCCCAAAGCGACCCCAATACTTTGTGCCATACTGCCTAGACGGTATTCAGACTCTGAAAAAGCTTCAACGGTATAGCCATCAATAGCAATATCTTGAGTCGCAGCAAAGCTTGAGATCCATAAACCAATCACAACAAATACGATCAATCCATAAGAGAACTGGGTAAAAGCCAAGGCCAGAACGCCAAGAACCAATGCTATTTGAGTAAAAAGCAACCATGTTTTTCGTTTCCCTAACTTCTTGATATAGAGTCGGTCAATCAGTGGTGCCCATAAAAATTTAAAAGCCCATGGAATATAAAGCAGTGACAACATTCCAATCCAACGTAAATCCACCCCCTGATGTCGCAAAATAGCGGGTAATGCCACATTGTAAAAATACAAAGGCAAGGCATGCGCCAGATATAAAACAATAACAACGGCTAGGCTCAAAGCAGAGATTTGGCGTGTTGCTCTTTGTGAATTTAGGTTTTGCATATCCACCTCTGCACTGCCCATTGCAGTGCATCAGAATGATCAAGCGTGACGTAATAAGGCACCCGCCACGCAGCATGCAGTGCGGGTGTATTCAGTCGTTGTTGATCTGCCGGGTCTTGTGCGATTCGGACTAAACCCAAGCAATATTGAAAAAAAAGCTGTTTGTATGTTTTGTACCAAGCCGCTTGCAGTTGACGATATTCTTCCGGAAATTCCGTACCAACGTCGGTTTGCATGACCAAAGCAAAGTTTTGTTTCTTTAAGAAAAAACGTTCAATTTGGCTGAGCCATTGTTCAAATTCGGCGACTGTAACATCCTCCGAAAATCGCATATTCATGATGTGTATATGTTCTGAGCTATAGCTCATGTAAATTCCTCAGTCCTATTGAGTGGGTTGTGGTTTTGCATAAATGCAGTTGAATGAGTTAAATACCCTCCAAATTTTTCATAGAATTTATGTTTAAAGCAGTAATACAACATGGCTGTTTTTTCAGGCATCGGAATTAGGCGCTGTGCCTCATAGCACATTTCTTCCACTACTGCTGCATAAGGTTTAACAGTATGGTCAGGCTCACCAACAATTTTTTCGGATGGCGCATTCTCAAAAATGTAAAAACCCAACAAGCGCATTACTGGGCGCAAGTAGCCCTTGCCGAAAGCTGACTTTTCACCAAACAGTAAGTGCCAACCAAGGTCTAAAGCATCACCATCGTAATAACGCCCAAGGCGGTCACGCTTGCCTTCATAGATTTCGGTATAACCCACATCCTGACCATCTACCCCTACGATCAACAACCGATGGTGATCATCAGCCAGCATTTTTTCAAAATAAACAGCAAGGTCGATTTCAGACTTATTCAGCTGCCACTGCGGTATAACGTGGGGCTCATGCATCCATTTATGTAACAGTGCTAAATCCTCTGGATACTGCACTTGACGTAGGTAAAATTGCGTCTCATTCTCATAGTATTCATAAAAATCGGGAAGTTGCTGTGACAGTGTTTTCATGGGGAAGCCTTCTAATTTTTTAGTGTTTTACGATGCGATACGCTTTGTAGTTGTATCATCAGTTGATTTCGCTACCTGTTCTGACCAGCGTTTTAAGGTTTCAGGGCTGACAGGATTAGCAATTGGATCTAAAAATACAGGGACAGGACGTTCTGCCTCATCGTTATAACTGGTGGTAAATAAGCGCACACGGTTTAAACAAATCTTTTCAAACTCTGCTCTAAACATGGCAAATTTTTCAATACGTTCTGCCAACTCTGGATGCGACTGATGAAACGCATCAATCACTGATGAAATAGTCTGCCAAAACTCAACTTCACTATGCTCAGGATAGTCTTGTAGGAATACATTACAGATATAGCGGTAATGCACCATAAACAGCCCAGTGAAAATAAAATGACTGAGTTCCTGCGCAGGATGTCGCAGTAAAATTTGTCCCTCAATAGGTAAACCAGCCAACTCTGGGAAGTCTTCATCGACCAAGTTGACATCATCAATAAAGTCTTTCAGCACCATTTTCTGCGGTACGCCATTGGTGTGAATCAGCATGGTATTTTCCCCATGTGGAGAAAAAGCCAAGCCATATTTGTACAAACAAATTAAGAGTGGAGTAATAGATACTTCAGCAAAGCGTTTTAACCACTGTAATGGGCTCAAACCTGAGGCCTGAATCAACACAGCTAATATTGACTGTCCGTTGATGTCTCGATGTAACAAAGCTGCTTGCGAAAGTGCCTGTTCACCAGTTCCAATCACTGGGTCTATACTTTCACGCCATAAGCATCCAAACAGTTCTTTAAACTGATACGGCGCGCCTTCAATCTCATCAAAGCATGGCTGATGGATGGTCAATGTTGCGACTTCACCTAAGAATGCAACACCTGACTGTTTTAAGTCTGGATCTTGAGATTGAATCTGCTTTAGCCAAGCTGTGACGGCTGGGGCTGCGATGTTCCGTTTAGATGGCAATCCTCGATACACTGCGGTATTGAAAATACTGACTGGTAATTTGACATAATGCCGCTCAGGCTGACTAATGTTGCAAAGCGTGCGAATCGACTGCATCGGCACGTAGTCATCGTCTCCAATACCTAACTCGATAATACGCTGATCTACAATTTCATTAGCATACGTTGGCATTAACCATTGGTGCCACTGCCATGCATGTACGGGAATGAGGAAATAGTCACGACAAGAGCAGCCTCTGTCATGTAATTGTTGTTCAAAATTTGTGAGTTGTTCTGCACTTAACTCATGTTGATAGAGTGTCCCCGCTTGCCACTCTTTGGTAGAGCGAAATTCCGCTAGATCACGATGGACTGCTAGCCATAGTACTTTTACAGTTGGAGAAAGTTCTGGCGCAGCACTTAAATAATCATCATAACCAAAACCCATCCGACCTTTACTCATAATCAACCACGGATGACCACGCAACATGCCTTCAATTTCATGATGCGATGCGGTCAATACCGCTGCACTGCTTAAACGACTTTCATCAAATAAATGCGCTTCAGCTAACCATGTATTGTTCATTTCTTTGATCAAATACGCCTTAGTAAAAGGCTTAACTTCAGTTTGATTTGAAAAGGCGCGAATAAAAGTATGTAAGTTCCATGCAGGAATATCCTCAACCGCCCCCAACTCGCGTACCGAACCCTCCTCAATTTGCCAATGTCCCAATAAATAGTTCTGAGCTTTAAAGGTATAGCTTTGATCATCCAAAAGAAGTTGATAGCTGTGGTCTCTTAAATGAGTCACTTGAATAATTTCTTCATATAAAAATTCAGCAATCGCCATTTCGATTAAACGCTGTCCTGCTGAACGCCACTGTTTCTGATTCACTTGAAGTTGTGCAAAGTTCATATTATTTTCTCGAATGTATAGGCCGTCATAGATGGATGTAGACCTGTTTGTATTTTTTGCTGTTCAGTATTTTTGGACTTGGATAAAGAGTGAACTGAAACTGATACCCTCTGAGTGGATATGCCATGCTGCACATACACTTCGGGGTTTAACTCAGGTTTAAAATGCTGGAAAGTCTGCTCATTACTTCCTATTTCATAGAGCTGATAACCGAGCAATTGATTGGCAATCGTCGCTGCTCGAAATGCACCAAGTCCTAAGTCTGGTGTACCAACACCATGACTATGCATCTCTTGGTTTTGCACAAAAATTTCGCCCATCGCACTATGCTGTAAACGATAATCTTGACTGACTTTCCAGCGCCCCATTTGATCGGTTGCAATCAAAGGTTTTAAATATTTCAAAAATGAAAACTCAGGGCTGTAATAACCTGTGGATGCAACCACAAAGTCAACATCCATATAGAAGCGCTGTTGAGTTACCGTATGTTCAAGACTTAATCTGATATGCTGACTTTCCATCAACTCGGCATCAAGCAACTGAATTTGAGCGTGCAAATGTGTTTTTTGCAGGGTAGATGCAATACTACGGTGATAGAGCCTTTGGTAAATATCTCGTATGGTTTTGGCACTAATACCTTTGTACAACAACGCTTGATCTTTTAACTGCGCAGCTTTTTGTGACTCCGAAAGCGTGTAAAAATGCTGGGTATAGTTCGGGCTAAAATGTTCCAACCCTAAAGGGGCATATTCCATCGGGAAAAAGCCATTGGAACGCGTCAGCCAGTGCAACTTGAAGTCTGCTATTTTTGTACGATCATGTTGATACTGCTGATCGAACAAATCCAAGAAAACCTCAGCAGAAGACTGGCCTGAACCTAAGACCACGACATTACCTTTTAGTTTTTCTTTTTGATGTGTCAAATAGTCTGATGAATGAATACATTTCTCAGGAACTTGCTGCTGTAACTTATGTAAACAATCAGGTAAATAAGGCAAGTTACCTGAACCAATTACTAGGTTTCGGCACAAGTAACGGATAAAACGGCCACCTTGTTCAACCACGACCTCATAACCTTCACTTTTAGCATAAATGGCCTTAACTGTTGATTGGTATTGAATATGACTGAGTTGATCTGCCACCCATTGGCAATAATGGTTGTATTCACTACGTGGAATATGTTGCTGTTCAAGAAAGTAGAATTTATATAAGCGCTGTTGTGTTTTTAAATAATTCAAAAAACTCAACGGGCTAGTCGGATCGACCATCGACACCAGGTCTGCCATAAATGGAACTTGCAAAACTGTATTGGGGAGTTGCATACCTGCATGCCAGTCGAACTGCGCTTTTTTCTCAAAGAACAGATAGCTTAATTCCGTCTTTTCATGCAACAGACTGGCAAGGCTTAAGTTAAATGGCCCAAGGCCAATCGCAATAAAATCAAGCATAGAGAGCATCCTCTTGTTTGATACATAACGGATTGGCTAACTGAATATAGACCGACTGATTTTCAACAGCTGCTATTAATTCATCTAGTTCATATAATCGGGTCAACAAGTTGCCCTTATAGGGTAAAGTCTGCTGATACAACAAACTCTGAATTAAACTACTCTCTGGATATTGTTTTAAAAGCTCCAATAGATATTGCTGAAGCACTGTAAGTAAATCGTGTTCACTTACATAGCCTGTTGCACCAATGGCATTAATGATGCCGAATAAGGTATTACCAAAAAAATAATAACTAAAACGCTCATCGACAAATGCCTTTGGGCCAACCGCATGAGCTTTGTCATTCAGCTCTGGGAACTGTTGTAAAATTTCAGTTGCAAACTCTTCGATATAATAAAAGCCTTGATTGTCACGTAGCCACAGCAACTCTGGCCAACCATCTTTTAACTCAACCAAGACATTTTGCTGATGCGACTCAAAGGCCATTCCGTAACGATGATAAACATACATGAGTGGGCTCAGACTGATATTTAAGAAAGCCTTAAACCAGTCGTGGGCAATTTGTATTTTATCATCTTGCCTGTGTTGAACTGCGATTTGCTCAAATAATGCGTTAAAACGATTGCGTTCTTTTATAGGATGGTCCTGACATAATGAAGCAATACATGTCACTTGCTGTTTTAGATCAAATGGCTGATCACGCACGATACAGATTGTTTCATCAATAATTTCACCATCCAGCTGTAGAGCAATCCATGCAGGATCATTGACCGCTTTTAGGCTTGGGCATTGTTTTAAAATATCTCGGCCCAATTCACTATGCCAAAGCCGATGCGTCATTTCACCGCGATGGCATTCTTTGGCTAAGTTGACACGTATAGAGTTAGTAATCATCACTGAAAGCGAAGGTTTCAACATCCACGGCGCACTAAAACTAGCTAGAGTGCGAACAGATGTTGTTGGTGAGAAGAGCCATGCTTTTTCACCCAAGTCGATAATTTTCAATTTCGTTTTTAAACGTTTAAACCACGCTTTACTTTGTAAATAGCGGGCTTGCCACGGATGTAAGGGTAATAATTTATAATGAGCATAGGTAGACAGCGTGACACTTTCGGCTTCTGAGAGATGCCATTGAATTTCTTGCTTCAATTGCTCTGAAAATGGGTTATCAAGTGCTGTTCCTTCAGCAATATATTCGGGTGCCACTAGCCAATAGTGAAGTTGAGTTTGTCCTCTGGCTTCAGGTGAATATTTCTGCCAGTCTTCATGTACAAAGCCTGTTCTGCTTTTTGGCGCAGGATGCATGCTATGCCCTAAAATCAAAGCTTGTTCAGATGCGATAAAACTTTGCTCAGCCTGAACAAGCTCATCAAAATCATCTGCTCGAATATTTAAAAACTGTTGTAAAGCGTCACGGCTCTGAATCCAACGCTCTAATAATGAGGCTGCGTCTACTTGACCTTGGGTTTGCTGAACCAACTCTTCTAGTAGCAGACTGACCATTGCAATTGAGCTAAAGTTAAGCTTCTGACCTTTTTGAAAAATTTGAGGCAAAGCAGCAATACGATGTCGCCCAACACGGCTGACATAGCTTAAAGGAACAAAAAGCTGTGCTTGGATTAAATTGAGTGGTAAAGATAACAGCGTCAAACCTTGGCTAAACGCGAGTTGAGTTGAGTTTTGTTGATACTTCTCAAGCAAATTAGAATTGCCTGTTTCTTGTGAGTATGCATTGACTAGATGTTGCATCGCCAAGCGATTGGCTTGCTCTTTCATCTGACCATATCCTCTTATAAAAGCTTATTTCAAGCTCATTTCATGTAATTATGTTTCTTAAAGGTGTTCACGTTGGCCAACGCTGTAAAGCATGTTAATGGTAATTATTATCATTTATCTTTGCAATTTTGTTTACTTTTGAAAAAAACACCCAAAAAACAACATAAAGTATTGTTTTATATTTATTTTAAATTGTTAATCAGTTTTTTAAATATAGAGTATACGAAATTACACCATAGCTTTAAATGATAGTTTATGAATTTATAATTGATCTGAACTATAAATTTTCTCTATTTTAGATTGAAAAAAGCCCACTCAGATGACCTGAATGGGCTCTAAAATAAACTAAAAGTAAACGCAAGATTCGCTGTTTATTCATCCAACAAATCAGCAAAACTAGCAGAAAGTACTTTGGCCAAATCCTGAGGCTTTAAACCGATATCCAATCCGCGTTTTCCGCCACTGACATATAGTTTTTCCAACTGTTCTGCGCTTTGGTCAATTACAGTTTTTAACCTTTTTTTCTGCCCTACAGGACTAATCCCTCCGACCAAATAACCTGTCAGTCGTTCTGCATCTTTAGGATCGGACATTTTTAGTTTCTTGGCACCTACAGCCTGCGCCACTTTTTTCAAGTTCAACTGATGATGTACAGGAAGAATTGCAACAAAATAGTTTTTTTCATCGGTCACTAACAGTGTTTTAAACACTTCTTCGACACGTAAGTTTAATTTTTCCGCAGCTTCGAGCCCGAAGCTTTTTGCATTGGCATCATGCTCATATTCATGAATAGAAAATTCGATTTTATTGGCTTTCAAAAGTTTGGTTGCTGGTGTCATTACTGTTCAATATTTTCATTACATACATCGCAGTATAAGCCTTTTAAAAAGGAATGTTTAGCGGTAGACCTTTACATGAGCATCGAACTTACAAGCACTCAGTAAAGCAATGACTGTAAGTTCAATGTCAACCATGTATTCAGCTTGTTATCGCTGAAATATCGTCGCTTAGTCAGCACTTAATCCGAATTTCTTAAAGATTTGAGCACGGCGCTTAGGCAAGATATTGGCTTTGGTCAAATCACCTTGGTAGTGATCAAACACCCGTTGATCCATCATTTTAAACCACAGCTTTGGAATTAACGCTGGAATCAACATGGTGGCATAACCGCTCGGTAGCTCTGGGGCTTCATCAAAATGTCTTAAGGCCTGAAATGGGCGGGTTGGATAGGCATGGTGATCTGAATGGCGTTGTAGCTGATATAAGAATAAATTCGTCACAATGTTGTTATTATTCCAGCTGTGTTCAGGCATGGTTCGCGCATAGCTGCCATCTTCTTTTTGGCTACGTTTTAAACCATAGTGTTCAATATAATTAATAATTTCAAACAGACTCACCCCATAAAATGCTTGTGTCACTAGATATGGCGCTACTTTTTTACCAAACAATTTCAACATGGTTGCATGAAAGCCCGCACTCATTGCCCATCCATGAAACAGTTCATTTTCTTTGGAAAAGAATGACAGGCCTTTGCTTTTTAGGCGTTTATGTTCAATTTCAACCGCCGACTTCAATCCACCCAAAACAGTCCGCGGCCAAAACTCATAAAAAGTCTCCCCCATTTTCGATGAAGCAGGATCTTCTGGCGTCGCAGCACGTTTATGGTGTCCATAAGGGTGCTCTATACGGAAATGATTGTAGACCAACGGCACTAAAGTCATATGTGACCAATAATGATCTGATTTTTTAGGACGATGGCACAACTCATGTGCTGTATTTACTGCTACTCCATTAATTGCCCCCATGGAGACACCCAATAATATTTGGTCGAGCATTGATACATTTTGGCGGGTCACCACATAACCTGCAAACAGGTTGGCTGCCATTTGTAGCGGAATGAACAATTTCACAATACGGTCATAGTACGGGTCATTCACCAAGACCTTAATTTCATCATCTGAAGGGTTGTTCTCATCTGCACCAACCAAAGCATCGACCGCTGGAATGATGACATGTAATAATAGTGGTCCACCTAAGGCAAATATTTTCTTAGTGGGTTTTGGACCAAAATGATAGCCCGCTAAAATGCCCATGCCAATCACAGGAAGCCCAGGACTCAAGAGCCAGCCAAAACGCTTTTTATCCATCCCTGCTGCATTTTTAACGACTACGCTAGAATTCGTCATTTTCACTGATGCATTCATTACCATTCTTCCAATTTTCTTGTTATGCCTTTATATTTCTAGAAATGGGACATAAAAAACAGTTGCTAACGTCCAAGAAAACAGCGTAATCGTCCTTGACCTCAAATGACTAAAATTGACCCTAAATCAAATATCAAGACCCAAAAATAAAGAATAGAAATCGTAACGTATGGATGCTTTAAGTAAAATTTTTGAAGATATATACCTCAACCAATCTGAGTACCTCTACCTTAAACCGTATGGTGAGTGGGCTTTTCGCTATAGCGAACAATCCACAATGATGGCCTATGCGGTATTACAAGGTGATTTCAATATTTACCTAGAAAACAAACAAAGCATACGAGCGGAAGCAGGTGATCTGATCTTACTCCCTTCGGGGCCAAGTCATGAATGTCGGTCGTCAAGCAAAGACCAACTATTAGAAGTATTCGATATTTCTGACTTATTTGCTCAAAACCAACACAAAGAAGTCACTTTTGGAAGTGATGCGACACAACAAAAAACCGTAATCTTGGCCTTACATGCACATATGGACCCTATTATGGCGCGTCCATTGGTACAAGCCTTACCCGCGTTTATTCACCTGCAACACCAAGACCTCAGCACGGTTCCTGAATGGTTGCAAATTGGATTGCAGTTTCTCGCTCTAGAAGTCCAACGCATACGCCCGGGTCGCGACAAAATTTTGGATCATTTGGTCAGTATTTTATTAATTGAATGTGTACGTGATTATATTGACGCGCTGCAAGACTCGAACAATTGGCTGAGTGCTTTATCTCATCCTGAACTCTCCAATGCCCTTGCTAAAATTCATGCGGAACCTGCACAGCCTTGGACAGTTGAGTCCCTTGCAGAACAGTGTTGTATGTCACGATCTAAATTTGCCACATTGTTTAGCCAAATTTTAGGCACCAGCCCTTTGGCTTATTTGCAACAGCATCGTCTGCGTTTAGCCGCCCAATACCTGCGTAATGGACAAGGTAGCATTCAACAAATTGCACATCGGGTCGGATACAACTCAGAAACGGCTTTTAGCCAAAGCTTTAAACGACAGTATCAAATGAGCCCAAGCCAATATAGAAATCATCCAAACCCAACTTAAAGTGCTCGTCCTTAATGGTTTAATAGCAATCTTCTCTCTACTTATGTCTTTCTGTGCCCAGATAAATACCTTGAACTTGCAGACAAAGATTAGCATCTTGTGAAAATCACACTATAATATCCCGCATCCTTGCTAGAGATGGCTTCAAACCACTGCTTGTTTGTTCTTTTTCGCTCTAGCCACACTTTTTTAAGTCCAGTTTTCATCCGTGATTCGGCTTATTTTTCAATGTTTTATCTCTTGTATGTCCATGCTGACATATAAGAAAATTTAGGTGCCAGCATGGAAATCAAGGTTAATTATCTCGATAATCTTCGCCAAGAAGCGAAGTTCGATGATTTTACAGTCATTGCCGATCAACCGATTCGCTACAAAGGTGATGGCTCTGCACCCGGTCCATTTGACTACTTTTTAGCATCTTCTGCGCTTTGCGCGGCTTACTTTGTCAAAGTGTACTGTTTGGCACGTGACATCCCAACCGACAACATTCGCTTGTCTCAAAACAACATTGTTGACCCTGAAAACCGCTATAAACAAATTTTCAAAATTCAAGTTGAGCTCCCAGCGGATATTTCAGAAAAAGATCGCCAAGGTATTTTGCGCTCTATCGACCGTTGTACGGTTAAGAAAGTGATTCAAACAGGCCCTGAATTTATTATTGAAGAAGTAGAAAGCATTGATGCTGACGCACAAGCTCTACTTATTCCAAGCCTTGCTTCTGAAACCAGTACCATCATTGCAGGTAAAGACCTGCCTTTAGAAGAAACTATTGCCAATATGTCAGGTATTTTGGCTGGTCTAGGCATGAAAATTGAAATCGCTTCTTGGCGTAACATTGTGCCGAATGTGTGGTCTTTACATATTCGTGATGCACAATCGCCAATGTGTTTTACCAACGGTAAAGGGTCAAGCAAAGAAAGTGCTTTAGCTTCTGCGCTGGGTGAGTTCATTGAACGTCTGAACTGTAACTTCTTCTATAACGACCAGTTCTGGGGTGAAGACATCGCCAATGCCGAGTTTGTGCATTATCCAGATGAAAAATGGTTCATGCCAGGTCCAAATGGTGAAATGCCAGAAGGCGTACTGGATGAATATACGCTTGAAATTTATGACCCTGAAGAAGAACTGTTAGGTACGCATTTATACGACACCAACTCAGGGAAAACTGAGCGCGGTATTTGCGCTTTGCCTTTTGTTCGACAGTGTGATGCTGAAGTGGTTTACTTCCCATCAAACTTGATTGAGAACTTATACCTCAGTAATGGGATGAGTGCAGGAAACACCTTAGCTGAAGCACAAGTACAGTGTTTGTCTGAAATTTTTGAGCGTGCGGTTAAACGTGAAATTTTGGAAGGTGAACTGACCCTGCCAGATGTACCGCAAGAGGTTTTAGCGAAATATCCTAGCATTTTAGCGGGCATTCAAGGTTTAGAAGAGCAAGGTTTCCCTGTACTGGTGAAAGATGCCTCACTAGGCGGTCAATACCCTGTCATGTGTGTAACCCTTATGAACCCACGTACAGGTGGTGTATTCGCCTCTTTCGGTGCACACCCAAGCTTTGAAGTTGCGCTTGAGCGTAGCTTAACTGAGCTACTGCAAGGTCGTAGTTTTGAAGGTCTGAATGACTTACCTCGCCCAACATTTAGCTCAAATGCAGTCACCGAACCCAATAACTTTGTTGAGCACTTCATTGACTCAAGTGGTGTGGTGTCATGGCGCTTCTTTAGTGCCAAATCGGACTATGACTTTGTCGAGTGGGACTTTACCAATCAAAGCCAAAACTCAAATGCTGATGAAGCTGATGAGCTGTTCGGTATTTTGGAAAATATGGGCAAAGAAGTCTATATGGCCATTTACCAACATTTGGGTGCAACAGCCTGCCGTATCTTGGTCCCGGGTTACTCAGAAATTTACTTGGTTGAAGACTTGGTTTGGGACAACACCAACAAAGCACTACTTTACCGTGAAGACATCCTCAACTTACACCGTTTAGACGATGAACAGCTTGAAGCACTGGTTGAACGTTTAGAAGAATGTGAGCTAGACGACTATACTGAAATCAAGACGTTGATCGGGATTGAGTTTGATGACAATACCGAATGGGGTCAATTGACTCTGCTTGAACTTAAACTACTCATCTATCTTGCATTAGAGCAGTTTGAGGAAGCAAAAGACTTGGTTGAGGCATTCTTACAATACAACACCAATACCGTTGAACGTGGCCTGTTCTACCAGTGTATGAATGTCGTGCTCGAAGTGATGTTAGATGACGACATGGAACTGGAAGAATATGAAGCCAACTTCCGTCGTATGTTCGGTGATGAACGTATGGATGCGGTAATCGGCACAGTTGAAGGCCGTATTCGTTTCTATGGTTTAACAGAAACCAGTATGAAACTTGAAGGTTTAGACCGTCACTTACGTTTAATCGACAGCTATAAAAAGTTACACGCTGCTCGTGCCAAAGCTGTTGGACTAAAACCTTAAAATAAAAAGAAACAACCCAAATACGTTTGGGTTGTTTCTCACTTCACTATCACTATGTATTAAAGAAAATTAATCTAAAATATTTAAAATCGCCTCAACAGGGTTTTCACTATTACTTGCAAGTAACTGTTTATGCATAGTAATGTGCTGCATGGCCTGAATCTGTGCGGTTTCAATATTCATTAATTTTTCAATTTCAGCTGCCAATTTCTCAGGTGTTGCATCTTTTTGAATTAATTCTTGTATCACTTTCTTGCCTGCAATAATATTCGGCAATGAATAATATTGAATCTTGATCAAGAATTTCACCACATGATAAGTGAGCCAGTTCAACTTATAGAAGGTCACCATTGGTCGGTGTAACAGCATAGCTTCTAAGGTTGCTGTACCAGAAGCCAATGCCACAATATTGGCTGCATTCATCACTTGGCGTCCAATTTTAGACTCGGTGCCTGAGTTTTCAAGTAAATCAATTTGGTCGACCAGTGCTTTTGGATACTGCTTAAGCAAAGCTTCGATTTGTTGCTTACGCGCATCATTAATCGCAGGTATCACAAAGCGATAGTTTGGATATTTGGCGTAGAGCAATTTTGCAGCATCTAAAACCAGTGGACCGAGTCGTTCAATTTCACCACGTCGGCTTCCCGGTAGTAAAGCAATATGCTTTTGACTCAGATCTAAACCCAGTTCTTCTTTGGCTTGTAAAATTGGGTTTTCCAAAGGCAATTGGCTGGCCAAGGGGTGTCCTACAAATGCAGCGGGAACATCCCATTTTTTATAAAATGCTTTTTCAAACGGGAACAAACACAACACCAAATCAATTGAGGCTTTGATGCCATGCACTCGTCCCTGACGCCATGCCCAAACCGAAGGACTAACGTACTGCACTGTTTTTATGGGCAGTTGTTTTTGCTTTAAACTTTTTGAAAGACGTAAATTAAAATCTGGCGCATCAATCCCTATAAATACATCGACAGGATGAGCAGTCCACTTCTCTACCAGCCCATCACGCACTGCAAAAAGTTTTTTAATGTCTTTTAGAACCTCAACCAGCCCCATGACCGACAAAATATCCATCGGATAAAAGCTGTTAAAACCCTCTGCAAGCATTTGTGGGCCACCAATGCCCTCAAATTCTGCATCAATTCCTTGCTCACGAAAACTACGAATAAGTTGAGCACCTAAAGTATCCCCTGATACTTCACCCACCACGATTCCAATTTTAAGTTTCCGATTTTGCAAAGCATTATTCCTTATTTTTCAACCCATGCATCATAACATAGCGTCTTTTGGGATGGGTATTGGTCGACTCTTTCTATTTATACTGCAGATATAAGATGAATGACCTATTTAACACATCTAAAGAACACGAAAAAAATTTGGGTTAATTTAAATTTTCGATCATTTAATTATTGCACTAGAGACCTATTAGAACATAGAATTACTGAGAATCATTATCGTTAATTCTATCTGTGCTTGGTTGCTCTATTTACGCTGCTCAATCCTAGTATTTTGGCTACGTAGATTGCTTATACGCATAATAGAGATCATTGTGTTTTGCTTAAATATTAAATTTAGGTTCAATGATTAGTGAGCACAACGTTAAGCCGCCCCTTTATGACTTCATTCATGTGATCTTTATGCCCCTAAGTCAGCTTAAATACCCTATAACCGTTATGTTTCGGTTTTTGATCGCATTTGGCTTAGGCTATTTATGTACATCCATGTTATCAGAGTTGCTTACCCTTGGTTTTCACCCTCACTTAGCTAAAGCAGAATCCATTTATTTGGCGGCTTTTCTATCTCTGATTTTCTTTACCATTTTTGTTATTTTGAGTTTTTGTGTTCAATCCTTAAAAAAGTTAAGTCTTGTGACCTTTTCACTGGGTCTATACTTTTTTCTCATGCTGAAGTTCGTAGGTTAAACCATGCAAAAATCCGTTCGCCAATCAATGGCATGGCTACACTCTTGGCTTGGTCTGACATTTGGTTGGCTATTGTTTGCAATTTTTTTAACTGGTACTGCAACCTATTATCGTCATGAAATAAATCTGTGGATGCAGCCGCAATTTGTCACCATGCAAGTCAAACAAGACACCGCGATACAGTCAGCATATCAATACTTACAAAAAAATGCCACAGATGCGCAAAGTTGGTATATAGGTGTGGCAAGTACAAGTTCACCAGTCAATAAAATTTACTGGCAAAAAGCCGATGGTGGTTATGAAAGTAAGACTTTAGATGCAACTACTGCAAAAGAAGTCAGCCTATCTGCAACTCAAGGTGGTGAATTTTTCTATGGCTTCCACTACCAGCTGTACGGTGTGCCCTATTTTATCGGCAGGCTTCTAGTTACTATCGCAGCGTTTTTAATGATGATTATCCTCATTTCAGGCATCATTACGCATAAAAAAATATTCACGGAATTCTTTACCTTAAGGGCATTTAAAGGACAACGTTCGTATTTGGATTTTCATAATGTCACTTCTGTGATTGCTTTGCCTTTTTTTCTCACTATTACATTTACAGGTTTAGCCATTTTCTTTTATCTCATTCTGCCGAATGGTATGAAAAAACTCTACCCTGAACAACCCTTTCAATATTTCGATGAAATTCGAAACATTAGCATCGCATCAGATATAAAACCAACACCAGCAACTATGCAAACCATAGGCTACTTTATAGAGCAGTATGAACAGCGCTGGGGTAAAACTGAAATTGATAATATCACGGTCAAACATCCTAATACGGACATGGCTCAAGTGAACTTTGTTGCGTCAACTGACTCAACCATTACACGTAGTCCTGACCAACTCAGTTTCAATGCTGAAACTGGTGCACTACTTGGTGATACACGCAATAATAGTGCGATTGCGACACTCAATAATGGTGTTTATGGCTTACATATGGCGCACTTTGCACAGCCACTATTACGTTTCGCATTCTTCTTTTCAGGGCTTTTAGGTTGCGCCATGATTGCTTCAGGACTTTTGTTATGGAGCTTAAAACGTCAATTACAAAATAAGAAACAAAGCTTCCACTTTGGACATTATTTGGTAAATCGTCTCAATACCGCAGCTATTATTGGCTTGCCAATTGCCATGCTGAGCTATTTGTTCACAAATCGTTTACTTCAGTTAGAAGCAGGTCAACCCAACTATGAGATTTACGCCTTTTTTGGCACTTGGTTACTCAGTTTATTCATCGCACTGCTTACTCCACAGCAACACCTTTGGAAAACTCAATTAAAGGGATTCATTTTACTTGCTGTGTCTTTGCCTATTTTCAATCTTTACTATTTAATCAGCCATCAATATGTACATAACTTGAATGAATATTGGTTGTTTTTTCGCGTTGATTTTATGATTATGATCCTTGCAGTATTAGCAATTTTTTTACATCAAAAAATCCAGCCGATTCAACAAAAAGCAGTTCAAAAAATTCAGAAAAAATATGCCAATACTGCTGCTCAGGAGACCCATTCATGACCTATATCATTATTGGGATCCTTATCGCATTATCCTGCTATATCCTTTTTCT
Source organism: Acinetobacter sp. WCHAc060042 (assembly GCF_003231195.1). Taxonomy (NCBI): domain Bacteria; kingdom Pseudomonadati; phylum Pseudomonadota; class Gammaproteobacteria; order Moraxellales; family Moraxellaceae; genus Acinetobacter; species Acinetobacter sp. WCHAc060042. The sequence goes on along the minus strand of NZ_QKVN01000018.1, from coordinate 23,858 downwards.
GGTGAGTGAAAAGCAACGACCTAAAACTCACAAATCACGTTGGTCGAAATGTGCAGAACATTATCAAATCTGTCGCTATTTTGCTTTTGCTGTATTGGCTGTAGCATTAACTTTATTGATTCAATACACGGGTCGCGGTGTAGGAAGTGTTAGTTTCTTTATATTTGCAAGCCCTATCCTTTTTATCCTGATTCTGCGCATCAATGACTTAAAGCCCAAGAAAACAACCAAATCTAGCTAAGCATTTATTTTAAACTCGCACACTTCTTATTTAGATCATGACCTAAATAAAAAGCTGTGCGAGTCAATATAAACAGAAAAACTCAACAGAATTTTATAGACTGATCAAAATCATTTAAGTTAAAGTACCCTGCTTTTTTGGTTATAACATGTTTAATAATCAGCACTTTATACAACTTTCCACAGGGTAAAACCTTGCGTTCAATTTTAAATTGGTCACAACAAGAAATCATCACTCCTCTTCGACAGTTATGGATTTGGTCGAAACATCATTTTGGCTGGACACTTTTGATTTCGGTCTTTTTAAACCTGATTGTCTTTATTTGTTTCCCGAGCAGTTGGATTCCTACACAGATTCAAAGCAAGATCTTTGATGAAATCACGATTGAAGTCAGTAAAGGAAGGAAGAGTACGTTGAAATTTAAACAACAGCATCATTTATGGGTCGCAAACTGCGCATTGGTGGTAAAACCTGTTCAGACACTATGTGACCAATCGGTTCATCGTCACCAATTTACGGTAAGGCAGATCGAAATTTATTATTTGAAACGTGTTTTTTGGGACTTAAAAAATTCAAAAAAGGAGGTCTTTATTCATCAGCTCACTGTACCTGATCCACGTCAGCAGCACTTCGATATGGCCTATACCTCAACATTCGCAGACTTTGAAAAATGGAAACGTCACATCACCCGTCACATCTATGTTGTACGTGGGATGATCGCTCTCAATTTTTTATGGCTATTTACTCTTATATTGTTTAAATCACAAACCGCTTCTTAGCAAACATAATTCCTTGCTATATCTTTTTTTAGAATAAGTAAATCAACAATCAAGACAACGGCTTATATTAAAACGTCATAAGATATGCACGTTTTTGATATTTGGCATATAACAATGTTTGGTCCAATTGAATTTATTCTCGCAGGTGTTTTAGTCGGTTTTTGTGTGGGAATTACAGGTGTCGGTGGTGGCTCTCTGATGACCCCTATCCTGATAAGTCTTTTTAGAATCGAACCTCACATTGCGATTGGTACAGACTTACTTTATGCCGCAATCTCTAAGTTCTGTGGTTCATTTGTGCATGCCAAAAAGTTAAATATTGTCTGGCCAATTGTACTTTGGCTTGCAATCGGTAGTATTCCTGCTTCTTTTGCAACACATTGGGTACTCGACAACTATTTAAGCCAATCTACACATTATAAAGCTGTACTGACCATGGTCTTAGGCTTTATGTTAACCATTACAGGTTTGTCGATTGTCTTTCGTAATCAAATTGAAAAATTTTTCAATAAATTACGCAAAGATGAACTCCCAGACATGACTGAAGACTTAGAAAAAGTCCAGCTTCAAACCAGCAAGAAACGCAAATACATTGTCATAATGGGTGTGGTTCTTGGTGTCTTCGTAACACTATCTTCAGTTGGCGCTGGTGCGTTTGGCATTATGGCTTTGGTCATTATGTTTCCAAACTTACCAATGATTCGTATTATTGGTTCTGACGTAGTACATGCTGTCCTCCTTACTTTTGTAGCAGGTTTGGGCCACATGACTTCAGGCAATGTCGACTTTCACCTCCTGATGTGGTTATTGGTGGGTTCGATTCCTGCAATTATTGTCGGAACACTGATTAGTTCGCGTCTTCCTGAAAAAATTATTCGCAAAGTCCTTGGCATCACACTCTTTGCTCTAGGGGTAAACTTTATGTTGAATCCTGTTAAAGCAAAACCAGTTAAACCTGCAGAAACTGCGCAAGTCGTTCAAATTTCTACACATCAGAATGCCTCAGTTTAGGCATTCTGATTTAAAATAACTCCAAGATTCATCACTTTTTTTTCAAAGATTCATTCGACTTTTTTATAACCTTTTCTCAGCTAAACCGTGTTATATTCAGCTCATAAAGCAACTTAATACGATCGAACCAGTGACGGCAATGAATACTCTACAGTCAAACTCTATTACCCAAAACGATATCGATGACGTGAACTTACAAAGCATTCATCCGCTTGTAACACCTGCGGAATTAAAAACTGAATTGCCTCTCACTGAGTCTGCATATCAAACTGTACTTCACGGTCGTGAAACAATACGCAATATTTTAGATGGTAAAGATAAACGCATTTTTATGGTTATTGGCCCATGCTCTATTCATGACCCAATTGCTGCACACGAATATGCAGATCGTTTAAAAGCGTTAAGTGAGAAAATTAAAGACACCATTTATATCGTTATGCGTGTTTATTTTGAAAAACCACGTACCACTGTGGGTTGGAAAGGTCTCATCAATGACCCAGACATGAATGACTCATTCAACATTGAAAAAGGGTTACGAATTGGTCGTAAGCTTCTGGTTGAGTTAAATGAAAAAGGTTTACCGTGTGCAACCGAGGCACTTGATCCAAACTCACCACAGTACTATCAAGACTTAATCTCTTGGTCAGCGATTGGTGCACGTACCACTGAAAGCCAAACACACCGTGAAATGTCTTCAGGTTTATCTTCACCTGTAGGTTTCAAAAATGGTACAGACGGTGGTTTAACTGTTGCAACGAATGCAATGCAGTCTGTTAAACATGGACACCACTTCTTAGGCCTAAACAACCAAGGACAAGTTTCTGTAATTCGTACTTCAGGTAACCCATACGCACACGTAGTGCTTCGTGGCGGTAACGGCAAGCCAAACTACGACGCAGGTTCTGTAGCAGATGCTGAAGCAGCATTGGCTAAAGCTAAAGTCAGTACGAAAATCATGATTGACACCAGTCATGCAAACTCAAACAAAGACCCATTCCTCCAACCGCTTGTTCTGAAAAATATTACAGAACAAATAATTGATGGTAATAAGTCTATTATTGGCATTATGGTTGAAAGTCACCTTAAAGGTGGACGTCAAGAAATTCCTGAAAACTTATGCGACCTCGAATATGGTAAGTCTGTAACCGATGGTTGTATTGACTGGGATACCACAGAAAAGGTATTACTAGAGATGCACGAAGCACTTAAAGACGTTTTACCAAACCGATAAGTTTAAAAAACGCCATCTTCGGATGGCGTTTTTCATTCTATGATTAAGAAAAAATTATGAACGCTATTGAAACTCACTTAAGCCAAACCCTGAATTTTCAATTCATCCACGAGCATTTACTGACTTCTGGACAACCAACTGCAGAACAGTTAAAGCAAATTAAAGAGTATGGTGTAAATACTGTGATCAATCTTGCGCTCAGTAATGCCAGTAATCATTTGCCCAGTGAAGATCAAATTTGCTTAGATTTAGGACTGAACTATATACATGTACCTATTTCGTCGGACATGCCTTCTGATGATCAATGTTTATTGATCTTAGATATGATTGATCATTTAGTTCAAGAACAAACCATTTGGGTACACTGTTCGAAGAACTACAGCGTCAGCAGTTTAATGTATTTATATCGTCAGTATTATATGAATATGGATATGCCGACAGCCCATGAGGCCATGCATCAAATTTGGGAACCCAATGACACATGGACAGGTTTAGCACATGCTGTTGCTTTACAACTTCAAGGTCGTAAAGCAACACAAGAGTTAAAACTTGCGATGATCAATCCTGATCATTTTGCATGAGAAATCAACACTGTTGCAGTAGATAAAATACCTTCTTGACGACCCGTGAAACCGAGTTTCTCTGTGGTCGTTGCTTTGATACTAATCTGCGTAACTTCAACATCAAGAACGTCTGCAATGCTTTGCCGCATTGCCAGATTATGCGACGCTAACTTCGGACGTTCACATGCTACGGTAATATCAGCATTATTTAATTGATAGCCACGGTCTAAAATAAGCTGATAGACATGTTTAAGCAATACACGACTGTCTGCTCCCTTAAAACGAGGGTCAGTATCTGGAAAGTGTTGACCAATATCCCCTAAAGCCAACGCACCCAATAATGCATCTGTTAAAGCATGCAAAACAACATCACCATCTGAATGTGCTTTCAAACCGTGTGTATGTGGAATCTGAATCCCAGCCAGCGTGACAAACTCACCCTCTTCAAAAGCATGTACATCAAGCCCCTGTCCAATTCGAATATGTGCAACCATGCTCAGTTTCCTTTAAGAAATAAATGATTGAAATCTTGTATTCACGCTTTCTCTTTCGCTATAGTTACAAGCAGCGCAACATAGTGAAAGTATAAGCGATCATGCTGTTGAAAACCGACATAAAACTTATGAAAAAATTTAGTATTTTAGTGTGTCTAAGTTGTCTTTGTACCAGCTTTAGTTATGCTCAAGTCATTGACTGTGACGCTCCTTCATCGTCTGGTCTTAAAAAGATCTGTGGCGATCAATTCAAAGACATTCGGCACAAATTAGACACGCAATCAATGACTGCTTTTTTAATCAGTGATGCCCCACAGCGTTTATTAGTCGATACCCAGCAGCTATGGTTGAACCGTCTACAACAGTGCAAATCCTTAGATTGCTATCAACAGCAGATGGACTTTCGAATTGATGATCTGAATTTCTATACTTCACTTAATCAAAGTTTGACCCAACACTATTTAAAGTTTGAACATGGGACGATTGCTAAGCAACCTGTACATCTACAAGTTCATCAACTGTCTAAAGATAAAATTAAGATTGAAGGTATCGCCTACCGTAATCCTAATAATCGTATAGAGACTCAAACCATTTCATTTTTGGCCTACACTACACCAGATCAGAAACAAAACATCACGGACAATGAAAACAACTGCCATTATCAGTTCAACTTTCAAAAAGCCATTCTTTCTGTAAAAAGTGAAAACAAAGCATGTAATCGTTTTGTTGGTGTGTATCGTGTTTATGACTAGGCTACCAAATAGATCAACCTAATGAACATCAGGAGGTTAAAAACGTGCAAATATTAGTACAATGCTGCAACCTCCTAGAACAGAAAAAATTGACCATTGCCTTTATCGAAAGTGCCAGTTCTGGTTATTTGTCCAGTCAGTTTTCGATTTATAAACATAGCGGAGCTGACATTTTACTCGGTGGACTGGTCAGTTACGATCCCAGTATCAAATGTGAAATTTTAAAAATAGATCCAGCATTGATTCAGCAATATACAGCAGAGTCGATTGAAGTCACTGAAGCTATGGCAATTCACGGTCATCGACTGTTTCGTCATGCCGATATCATTGTCTCATGTACAGGGTTATTGAAACCTGGAGGAAGTGCGACGCCTGAAAAACCAGAAGGCACCTTTTACACGGCTATTTATTATCAAAATACATTAAGTAGCTACCAGTATTTGTTGCTAGGAACTGCGCTCGAGCGACTTGAACAACTTACGAAAAACGTAGCTCAAATGGTCATTGAACGTATCCAAAATACTTAAAGCATTATACTCAAGTTAACTTTTCTACATTTTGTAACCGCTAAAGTGAAACATCATCAGTAAAAAATATGAGGTGCCTCATGGTGATGAGAATAATCCATCCACTACTTTTCAGTAGCTTATTTTTTTCAAGCCACAGTTTTGCAACTGTAGGTGGACCACAAAATATTGAAGTTTTAGGACTCGACCAAACTGATCAGAAAATTTATGTGATGCGACATTATTTAGATGGTCGGGGTCGTTTGCCACAATTGTATTATTATCAACTCAACAGCAAAACCCCCTCCAAACTGATTGAAGTAAAATCTTTATATATCAATCCAAAAACTCAAAAAATTGACTATGATCAAGACAGTCAGAAGTTTGACCGTGACATTGCAAAAATTAAAAAACGACTCAAAGCTTTAGCGCCGATTCCGCCCAAGCAGGTTAAAATTCAAGTCATCAGTAAGAAGACTTCAAAAGAACCCTCTTGGTATGACCCTACACTCTCCATCCCGAAGTTTAACTATCAATATCAAGTGAAATACATCAATTTGAAAAGTCCCATACACAAGGCGGTGGACTATAAAAATGGGCTACGCATTTCACAAACTTATAAAGTTCCTCATCAACAAAAAGCACTGGTGACAGTTCAATATCTCGGGATTCCTTTTGAAACAGGTTATAACATTGAGGACCCTGTACTTCTCACCCGCTAAAAAAATAAGGTCTAAAATTATGAAAGTAGAGCCTTTTGTCTGAGGGCATTAGATTTTGGCCAAAGCCCCCTATATCCTTTCTATTGCTAGTTATTGCGGGTCAGAGCCTATATAATCTGCATTTGCACAGAATTAGGAATGTCTATACTTAGTTCCACTTGATGTATTGACCGAAACAATTTAGTAGCACCACTTGCTAGATGCATAAATTAATTCAACAACATTGAAAAACTCATCATTTTCTAAATTACTTACGTATTAATATTCAAATCTTCTAATTGTTGGGATACTGTACAACCAAGTATGAAAAAGCTTGTTTTTTTAAAAAATCTTCGCTAGTATTCATTTCGCTTGAACTTGTTGATATATAACAAATTCAAGATATTAGGGCCTATAGCTCAGTTGGTTAGAGCAGCGGACTCATAATCCGTTGGTCCACAGTTCAAGTCTGTGTGGGCCCACCATATAAAACAACCACTTAGGTGCATTAATCCTAGGTGGTTTTTTATTGGCTATTTTTATATAAACATTTTGAATTCAAGTATTAGTCGTTTCTGCTTATTTAAAAAAAGATTCGAAATTTTCATTTAAGCAATCCTTTCTAATCTTCATCATTCTCAGAATCACGACCTAATTTATCTTTGCTTTAGATTTTCCTGTCAAATCTTATTTTCAGGCATTTTTTATGATAACTGTAACAAATTCTTTGCCTAAACTTGCAGCTATAGATTCAAATGATATGAGACAAGCCATCATGACTGATCGTACCCCATTGTTTCTATACCCTCCTACAGAAACCTATACTGTAATCACTTAGCCTCACTACTCACAAAAATATGGCTAAGTTAAGCATTGAATAACTGTGAACATAACATCCAACACACTATATATGACTAGCAAGTATAAATTTTAAGCATCCAAACATGATGCTCTAACAAAGTATCTCATTTAGAATAAGAGCTATTAACGATTATAGATGATTGAAAATTAAATTTTTAAGTCAATCAAGCTAGTTATAACTAGCATCAAAAATCAGTGCATTTATACATTATTACCACTAAATACTGATTTCCTTTTTCTTACGAGACTCAATGAAGAATTCAACAACCGACCACAGAACAACCAAACCGAAAAGGACAAATGCCCATAAAAAAGTCGAAAGATAAGTCATTTTAACAATCCTGAACTTTGTTACACCAAAGTTAAAGTATGAAAGTTCACACTCTTTTCTTAGACCAAAGTCTAATCTTTCATTTCGATTATGAATAGTAGTATTTTTAAAAAAATTATACTTATTTTCTATTAATAAATATCTATAAAGACTTATTGCATACCTTTTAATCATAATTATTTAGCCTACTAATGGAAAAATCTGACCTCTAATGTCTGATCAGAATTAAGTTAGGGCTTGACTCAAACGCCAAACAAGCAGACATTAGCCACTTTAAAAAACACTTGTATATTTATGCTCATGTTAAAGAAACTGATTGGCGAGTCTGCATTTAAGCTCGCAGGCTGGAAATACCATGTGGAACCAAATGTTTTAGAAGATAAGCAAGTCATCATTGGATTTGAGCATACCTCTATGCTCGATGCTGTTTTATCACTGGCCATTTTTCAAATCTACGATATGAAAATCCATACCCTGATTAAAAAAGAATTATTAAAGGGGCCAATCAAGCCACTACTCGAGGCGATTGGTGGTATTGCAGTTGACCGTAAGTCAAATAAAGACATCGTGTCGCAAATGGTTGAACACTTTTCTCAACATGAAAAATTCAACTTGGTTATTGCACCAGAAGCAACCCGTGCAAAAACAGGCGAAGCACGTAAACCAATTCGTACAGGCTTCTGGCATATTGCAAAAGCCGCAAATGTCCCTATTGTACTCATGTATGCGAATTCGCAAACCAAACAAGGGGGTATTTTTGGAAAAATCTATCCCACAGAGTTAGATCATGATTTGGCCCTCATTAAAGCACTTTATAAAGAACATGTTGGTTTAGATATCGAAATTCCTGAACCTAGAAATGATCCCAAATAAGCTCATCTAAATGACCTAAAAGAATGTGAATAACCCCTCTCTTTTAGGTCTAAATTAATTCTTTCTAAGGGCTCATTTTTGAAATGAATTGCTTCACAATCTAAATTTGAAATAACTGGCTTTATTTCAAACAATTTTATTTATTTTTTGTTTAATCTGACTCATTTCAGAAAAACACCTACTTTCGCATAAAAAAGTGCTTATGGTAGAATTTGCACAATTTGATAGGCACAAAGCCAATCTACAAGGAGCATATTTCGCATGGCGGGTCATTCCAAGTGGGCCAATATTAAGCATCGTAAAGCAAAACAAGATGCTAGCCGTGGTAAACTTTTTACCAAATTTATTCGTGAATTAACAACTGCTGCAAAGCTTGGCGGTGGTGATGCTGCAAGCAACCCACGTCTCCGTGCGGTTGTAGAAAAAGCACTTTCTGTGAATATGACACGTGACGTCATTAACCGTGCAATCCAACGTGGTGTTGGTGGTGAAGATAACGACGATTTAAAAGAAATTACTTACGAAGGTTATGGCGTTGGTGGTGTTGCAGTTATTGTAGAAACCATGACTGACAACTTAAACCGTACTGTACCAGATGTGCGTCACTGTTTCTCAAAAACAGATGGTAACTTAGGCACAAATGGTTCAGTTGCTTTCTTATTCACAAAGCGTGGTGAGATCACTTTTGAAGATGTGTCTTTAGAAGATCAAATCATGGACGTAGCCCTTGAAGCAGGTGCTGAAGATATCGAAGTGGATGAAGATGAAATCTTAGTCATTACTACACCTGAATCTTTTGGTGATGTGCAAGATGCTTTAACTGCTGCTGGCTTAAAATCTGATAATGCTGAAGTGGTCATGAGTCCTTCAACAAAAGCTGAAATTTCTGATATCGACCAAGCGAAAAAGATCATGAAAATGATTGATATGCTGGAAGATTTAGATGATGTACAAAACGTTTATACCAACGTTGAGTTCTCTGATGCAGTGTTGGCAGAATTAGACACCTAGTCTTTGCTTGATCAAAATGCGCGCTCAAACATAACTTTGGGAGCGCATTTTTTATGTCTGATTTAAGACACTTTCAATAAATTTTGCTTTTTTGCAACGATATTTATCCATGCTTAAATGCTGGCTGTCGTGTTTTAATTGATTATAAGCCATGACTAAATTCTGATTTTTCAACAAGCGATCACGAAAGATCAAAAAACTTTGCCACTGAGAGTTTTTCACAACCAATTGAATAGCAACATCATCCTGCTGTAGCGACTCTAGCATACACAGTTCATGCGTTCTTAAAGTATCAAGCTTTTCAACAAAACCTAAACTGGAAATACTAACGATGGCTGAGTCAAAATCTACAGCATCAACAGCCACATAAATATCCAAATCACCTTTAGAAACTGCATGAGGAATGGCAGATGAACCAATATGTTCAATCTGTGCTTTGGGTATGAGAGCTAAAAGTTGTCGCTGATAGTATACAAATTTTTGATGGCAAGATGCTTGATACTCAGTAGCTGCATAGAACCTCAGCATACGCTAAACCTTACTCAACAAACCGCTACAGTTAAATACATTATATTCTTTAATCACAAAGCTTGAATGAAGTGCCACCACATGCTCAATTTTACCAATGCGTTTGAGTAAAATATCACTGTAATTTTCCATATCTCTTGCCACAACTTCAACAATAAAATCTGCTGACTGCCCTGTCACTAAAAAGGCATTGGTCACTTCAGGAATGCTTTCCAACTCTTCCAAGAACTTGGAAAAAGTGTCGGTATCATGTTTACTCAAAGATACTTGGAGTAAAACATGTAGACTAAACCCGAGTTTTTGATAGTTAATATCTCGCTTAACTTTAGTCATAATCGCATTATCAATCAGATGCTTAATACGACGATGCACCGAACTGACCGATAAATTAATACGCTCTGATAATTCGTTTAGATTGATATCTTCATTACTTAAAATTTCTAAAATTTGCTTATCAAAACGGTCTAATTCCATTTTTTAACTCTCATAATGCATTATGTTTATAGGTGTTTATTTCATATTAAGCTTTTCAGATGAAAGATAAAGCTTATTTGCATATTTTTTTCATTTATTTTCAAATTTATAAAAATATATCAATCATTTAAATAAAAAATTGCTATAATTTTTTATAAAAATTACAAATAGACTGAGAAACTTTCTATTCAACACCCCACATCATTTTCTTTAAATAGCAGACAAAGGCTTGATGTATAACGTCCGCCTTTGCCTATTTGACTACAGTTGATCCTAAATGCCACGCCAGTCGACTCGGGCATTGCGCTCGGTTTGATAGACTCTTAAAACATACTGCCCCAAAGGTAAATTGCTTAAATAGGTTTTATAGGCACTGAATTCTTCAGATAGGCTATCCTCATGGTCTTTTTCCCAAGGAGTACCTTTAATTTCAAGCACAGGGGCTAACATTGAACACACAGCAATATCCGCCAAACCTAAACGATCTCCCACAAAGTAACGCCCATGATTAGCAATTAACTTTTCATTCAAGACCTCAATTAAACGCTGCATTTCAACTTTCGAGTGCTCAACTTTGTCGGCATTGAGTTCATAACCTTTCGACATCAAAGTTTTAATCAGAGGTTTGGTGTATTTTTCAAATTTACGTAAATAGCCCTTTTCACCCAACATAATTTGTAGCGATTGGTCATTATCGGATAAAGCATGTGCCAACCCCCAACGGCGAACGTGTAGCCCTAAATCATTGGCTAGAGCATTAACATCTAAAGCCTCTTTACGAAGCTGAGCTTCGCTACGTAACAGTCGATGTTCTGGATAACGCTCATCCAGATATAACGCAATCTCGGTGGTATCTGCGACCCATTTGTCTTGATCACGTAAAATAGGCAATTTATTCTGCCCTGTCTTTAACTGCGCAAACGCCCGATGGACCCCAGGCACTACATTTTGCGCGACAAAATCTAGCTCTTTATGATCGAGCAACCAGCGAGCTTTCTCACAAAAATGAGATAAAGGAAACTGGTATAAAGTTCTCATAAATGCTCCACACTTATTTTTCTATTTTGGCTTTTTAGCAAAGCCATCTATTTCAGTTGGATACTTTAGTCACTGTATTTAAGATTTACAATGTACTTTTTACCCAAAACTGCCCAGCAAATGTTCAACAGCCTTTATCAAATTTATACGTTTTTTTCTCTACAATATCTCAAATCTGAATAAGTAAAAATTTAACGACCTTGCTTAGACTACAGCTAAAATACATATTTTATATTTTTCAAATGTTTAGAATATTCATCAAATGATTAAACTTAGCATATTTTATTTTTAACTTTTTAGCTGCTAAGCAATTCAAAATCCTTCATTTAATCATTCAAACAATCCCAAGTAGCGTATAGAGATTAAGTAAAGGTGCTTTTATGTCTCATACTCTCTCTAAAAATATTCACGTGATACAAAATGATCAGGATGCGATTAATGCAGCCTATCATGTCGCTGACTTTGCCTTAGAAGGTCGGGATCAACGTGATCAGAACCGTCAGCTTCCATTTGCTGAAATCGAATTATTCAGCAAAAAAGGCTTAGGCGGTATTCGTATTCCTCAAGCTTTTGGAGGCGCATTTGTTTCCAATAAAACTTTAGCTCAGGTTTTTCGCATTATTAATAAAGCCGACTCAAGTGTCGGTCAAATTCCACAAAATCAAATTGCGCTACTCAATATGATTGATATTTTAGGTAGCGAACAACAAAAACAGTTTATTTTTAATGAAATATTAAACGGCAAACGCCTTGCCAATGGTGGCCCCGAACGAAATACCAAAGACACTAAAACATTAAATACGACATTAAGCATTGAAAATGGTCGTTACTATGTCGATGGTGAAAAGTTCTATTCTACAGGCAGTAGCTTTGCCCATTGGTTAGCCATTAAAGCCATTCACCCTGAAGGTTATGTGGTACTGACGCTTGTTGATGTCACAGCACAAGGTGTCGAAGTCATTGATAACTGGAACGGTTTTGGTCAGCGTACAACGTCAAGTGGCACAGTAAAATTACAACGGGTTGAAATCGATCCACTCCTTATCTTTGATGAGCGGAAACTAGCTGAGGACGTTACTTATCGCGGTGCCTTCTCTCAGCTAATGCAAGTAGCGATTGATGTGGGTATTGCAGAAGCTGCGTTTGAAGACACATTGTCAGCGGTTAAAAAAGCCCGACCGATTGTCGATGCGCAGGTTGAGAAAGCCAGTTTTGAACATTACACCTTACAAGAAGTCGGCAAATCTGCAGTGCTACTGGATGCCGCTATCCTACTGCTCGACGAAGCTGCCGAATATTTAGATGAACTTGACCAACTGAGCGTTGTCAGTGCGGAACAAGCAGCTCAAGCCTCCATTTTAGTCGCCGAAGCCAAGGTCTATGCCAATGATGCTGCACTACAAATTTCTGAAAAACTCCTAGAGCTTGGTGGGAGTCGTTCGAGCCTAAGCCAACATAATCTAGATCAACATTGGCGCAATGCACGTGTGCATACCTTACACGACCCGATCCGCTGGAAGCTGCATGCACTGGGGAACTACTATTTAAATAATACTTTCCCTGCCCGCCACGCTTGGATTTAAGGAGAGCATCATGACTTCATTTCAACCCATTCTTCCGCTTCAATCCCAAGACACGGCGTATGCACATATTATTCAAAGTGATGCTGAAGCCTTAGAAATTGCCAAAAATTTGGCTGAGCAGTTTAAACAGCAGGCTATCCAACGCGATGCTGAACGAATTTTGCCTTTTGAGGAAATTGAAGCCTATAGCCAATCTGGGCTTTGGGCTATTACTGTACCGAAGGAATTCGGGGGGGCCGATGTTTCCAGCTATACGGTCGCGCAAATTATTGCGCTAATGAGTGGTGTGGATGGTTCGATTGGACAAATTCCACAGAACCATTTCTATGCCTTAGAGGTTTTACGTAATAACGGTACTGAACAACAAAAGCGTAAACTCTATGCAGAAGTGCTCAAAGGCGCTCGCTTTGGTAATGCCTTGGCTGAGTTTAAAACTAAAAATGCAACACAAAAACAAACTGCACTGAGCCAAACGGAACAAGGCTATGCGGTCAATGGTGAAAAGTTTTATTGCACGGGCAGCCTGTTTGCAGACCGCATACCGACCTTAGTCAAAGATGCCGATGACAAAGAGTTTCTGGTCTTTATCCCACGTAGTAGTACAGGGCTAGAACTGATTGATGATTGGTCAGGTTTTGGTCAACGTACCACAGGTAGCGGTACAGTCAAATTTAATCATGTCGCTGTAGGCGCAGAAGATATTGTTCCTTTCGATACAGCATTTTCCAGACCGACTCTGGTGGGGCCTTTTGCGCAAATTATGCATGCAGCGATTGAAACGGGCATTGCACGTGCTGCTTTTGAGGAAACACTGGTTCGTGTACGTCAGGCTCGTCCATGGATTGACTCTGCTGTTGAACAGGCAACCGATGATCCTTTAACACAGTTTGAACTGGGACGAGTGGTTGCCGATGTACGTGCCAGTGAAGTCTTACTCAAACAAGCGGCACGCTCCATTGACGCAGCACGTCCTAATCCAACCACTGATAACATTGCTAAAGCATCACTGGATGTAGCGAAAGTTCGTGCCCACAGCACAGAAACCGCATTAAAAACAGCTTCGAAATTGATTGAACTGGCAGGCAGTCGTGGTAGTCAACGTGAAGATGGCCTAGACCGCTTTTGGCGTAATGCACGTGTTCACACGCTACACGATGCGTCACGTTGGAAATATTACTTCATTGCTAATTATCTTCTTAACGGGGTACTTCCGCCACGCAGAGGGACATTGTAATGACACTATCATCTCAAAATAAAAATCCGAAACAAATCATTCTGAATGCCTTTGATATGAATAGCGTAGGTCATATCAATCACGGTTTGTGGACACACCCACGCGATGAGTCGCATCGTTTTAATGAGCTCAGCTATTGGACCGATTTGGCGCAAACTTTAGAGCTAGGTTTATTTGATGGTTTATTTATCGCCGACATTACGGGTGTCTACGACGTTTATCAAAATAGTCTGGATTTAACCCTAAAAGAGTCGATTCAGCTTCCAAGCCATGACCCTAGTACACTCGTTTCTGCTATGGCCGCCGTTACACAGCACTTAGGTTTTGGTGTCACTGTGAATCTGAGCTATGAGTCGCCTTACCAATTTGCACGGCGCTTTGCAAGCCTCGACCATTTAACCCACGGTCGTATTGGCTGGAATATTGTCACCGGCTACTTAGACAGCGCAGAACGGTTAATTGGTCAAAAAGGTTTAAAAGATCACGACTTGCGCTATGAACAAGCCGAAGAGTTTCTCGAACTTTGCTATAAATTTTGGGAAGGTTCTTGGGAAGACGATGCCATACAAAAAGATAAGTTAAACCGTGTCTTTACTGACCCTTCAAAAGTTCATGCCATCCAGCATCAAGGCAAATTTTTCCAAAGTCAGGGCGTTTTTCAGGTTTCCCCATCTATTCAACGTACACCTGTGCTTTATCAAGCGGGTGCCTCAAGCAAAGGCTTAGCCTTTGCAACCCAACATGCTGAAGCCATGTTTATTGGTGCTGACACGCCTGAAAAACTTAAACAGCAAGTCGATAAAATTCGTGCGCTTGCATTAAGCCATGGGCGCAATGAGCAAGCTATTAAACTCTTTGTCGGTATTAGTGTGGTGACGGCTGAAACGGACGAGTTGGCTCAAGAAAAACTCGCCGAATATATTCGCTATGCCAGTCCAGAAGCAGGTTTGGCGCATTTTTCAAGTTCAGTCGGAATAGATTTGGCTCAGTTCACAGATGATGAAGCGATTCCCTATAAACAAACCAATAGCATTGCCTCGGTCAATAACAAATTTAAAGAGCAAAAAGTTACCCGAGCAGATTTAAAAGCCCAGCATGTACTGGGAGGACGCTACCCGCTAATAGTCGGGAGCGGAAAAACTGTAGCAGAAAAACTCATCCAGCTATTAGATGAAACTGGCGTAGACGGCTTTAACCTTACACGAACCGTTGCTCCAGAGTCACATCAAGACTTTATTCGTTGGGTCATCCCAGAGTTACAAGAGCGTGGCCGTTATAAAACTGCCTATGAAACAGGTAGTTTACGCCACAAATTATTCGCTCAAGGTGATCGACTGTCCGCAGACCACCCAGTACAGCAGTATCGCTGTCAAAGCTCGCCCCCTCATACTCAAACACAGCAAAAACAAACCGCATAAATTTTAAAATACGAGAAATATCATGGCTCAAACTGCAAAAACAAAATTTACCATTATTGGGGTAATTGTCGCCGCTATCGTCATCGCACTAGTGGCTTGGTCTTATCATAAAAAATCGAGTAACACTGAACTGGTGATTGGGATCAGCCCACCCTTTGCAAATCCGTTAAAAGTGGCTGTAGAAGAAGCAAAACAGCAAGGCATCAACGTCAAACTGGTGGAATTCTCAGATTGGAACACTCCAAATATCACGCTCAACCATGGTGATATTGATGCCAACTATTTCCAGCATCAACCCTTCTTAGATAACGCTATCAAAGAAACTCAATTTAAACTAAAAGCATTGGGTAAAGGCGTCACCACACACGTCGGTTTATATTCAAAAAAATATGACTCGATTGATGCGATTCCTGAAAATGCACGTACAGTTATTCCAAATGATCCAGTCAACCAAGGCCGTGCGCTTTTACTGTTACAACAGGCTAAATTGATTAGCTTAAAAGACCCAAACAATCATCTATCGAATCTGCAAGATATTGTGAGCAATCCTAAAAAGCTTCAGTTTATTGAAGTTGAAGGTCCACAAACTGCACGTGCCGTTGATGATGCTGACTTGGTCTTTAGCTATCCACATTATTTACGTCTTGCAAAAACCATTGACCCAAATGATGCGCTGATCTTAGATGACAACACCAATACCCTGTATTCGATTTTATTTGTGGTGCGTGACGACTACCAACAGAAACACCCAGAGAAAGCCGCGCAACTTGAAAAGTTCATCAAGATTTATCAAACATCGGACAAAGTTAAACAGACTTTGAATAGTGAAATTGGCAAAAAACTTTGGTTCCCTGGTTGGAAGTGAGTATAGGCCATGACGCAATCTTTCACTCAAAATCGAAAAAAATGGCTGATTGGCTTGAGTGTCATCGTGGCAATTTTTGCTCTAGCGGGTTACCGCTATAGCAAAAGCCATGCGCAGGATGATGTCTTAACGATTGGCATTAGCCCACCTTATGCAGAATTGCTGCAAAGCGTGGCAGATGATGTAAAAAAACAAGGTATTCAGGTCAAACTGGTTGAATTTTCGGACTGGCATGCGCCAAATGTTGCTGTGCAAAATGGTGACATAGATGCAAACTTTTCTCAGCAAAGCGTCTTTCTACGCAATGCAATTCGCGAAACAAATTATGACCTGCATGCATTCGCCACAGGCACAGGAAGTCATGTCGGACTATATTCTAAAAAATATCAGTCCTTAGATGCACTACCCACTCAAGCCCGTGTGGTTATTCCCAATGACCCTGTGAATTCAGCGCGTGCACTGATTTTACTGCATCGTGCAGGTTTGATTCAGCTCAAAGATATCAACAATGAATTGTCTACCGTAAAAGATATTGTGAGCAATCCTAAACAACTTCAGTTTATTGAAGTAGAAGGCCCACAAACTGCCCATGCATTTAATGATGCCGATTTAATTTTTGGCTTCCCGCATTATTTAAAAATGGCTAAGGTCACAGATCCGCATCATGCCCTTTTTCTTGATCCGATAGACAAGAAATACGCCATTTTATTTGTGACACGTAAAGACTATCCAGACCAAAACCAAAAACTTGCGACTTTTGTGCAAGCATTCCAAAACTCAAAACATGTTCAAGAAATTTTAGACCGTGATTTTGGCCAAGGTCTGTGGTTTGAAGGCTGGAAATAAGGAGAAAAAGAATGGTCAGCTTTGGTTCTCATGTGGATTTTTCCATTCCACATATCAAAATTCGTAATTTAAACAAACACTATGCAGTACAAGGGCATAGTGTACATGCACTCAAAAATATTGACCTCGACATACCGACAGGGAAAGTGTTTGGCATTATTGGCAAAAGTGGCGCAGGTAAATCTTCCCTACTCCGCACCTTAAATGGTTTAGAACGTATTAGTGAAGGTCATATCCATATTCATCAGCAAGACTTGGCGGCATTGAACCATGCTGAGCTGATTCAGCTCCGCCAACGCATTGGCATGATTTTCCAGCATTTTAATTTAATGTCTGCCAAAACAGTCTACGAGAATGTCGCACTGCCCCTCATCGTTGCCAATTATCCCAAACAAGACATCGAACAACGAGTCAATGAAGTTTTACAGTTGGTTGGGCTGAGCGATAAGGTTCAGCATTACCCATCACAACTGTCTGGTGGTCAAAAACAGCGTGTCGGTATTGCCCGTGCATTGGTTCACCATCCTGAAATTTTACTCTGTGATGAAGCAACATCTGCACTCGATCCAGAAAGTACCTCTGTGGTGTTGTCCTTGCTCAAAGAGATCAATCAGAAGTTGGGTATCACCATTGTATTGATTACCCATGAAATGCAGGTGATTCGGGAAATCTGCGATCAGGTCGTGGTCATTGATGGCGGTGAAATTGTGGAATCAGGTGAAGTTTGGTCTGTGTTCTCTCAACCGCAGCAAGGCATTACCCAAGAACTGCTGAATCTAGAACAACTCGATTTGCCTTTTCGCTTAAATGCGGGACCCACGCAGCTCGATACACATGCCATTTTCAAAATTCGCTCGACTTCAGATGCGCATCATCCACCTGACTTAAAACAGATTTTGGAGTACTTTCCACAAACTGTGCATTTGTATCAAAGTCAGGTCGACACCATCCAAAACCATTTAATTGGAACATTGATTATTGCTGTTCCCACACAGGGCTTAGAAATTCAATCGCTACTACAAAAACTAAAAGCGCATGTCACACATGTAGAGGTACTTGGCTATGCACGACCAACTCATTGATTTATTACTGACAGGTACTATCGACACCTTAATCATGGTCGGTGCATCTGCATTTTTTGCCTTACTCATTGGTCTGCCAATGGCAGTGGTTCTCGTCAGTACCTCTGAGCATGGCATTTATCCCTCTAAAAGTATCAACCATAGCTTAGGCTGGTTGGTAAACATCACCCGCTCCGTTCCCTTCCTTATATTAATGGTGGCCTTGATTCCACTCACACGTTGGATTGTAGGCACCAGTTATGGCGTTTTGGCAGCAGTTGTCCCTTTAACTTTGGCGGCAACCCCCTTTTTTGCACGAATTGCAGAAGTCAGTTTACGTGAAGTGGATCAAGGGTTGATTGAGGCTGCGCAAGCGATCGGCTGTAACCGTACTCAAATCATTTGGCATGTGTTGTTACCTGAGGCACTACCCGGAATTGTCGCGGGTTTTACCGTGACCATTGTGACCATGATTAACTCCTCTGCCATTGCAGGCGCCATTGGTGCAGGTGGTT
This sequence comes from Acinetobacter sp. WCHAc060042, assembly GCF_003231195.1. Classification (NCBI taxonomy): domain Bacteria; kingdom Pseudomonadati; phylum Pseudomonadota; class Gammaproteobacteria; order Moraxellales; family Moraxellaceae; genus Acinetobacter; species Acinetobacter sp. WCHAc060042. The sequence continues at coordinate 4,942 of NZ_QKVN01000018.1, read as the reverse complement.
TAGGTGATATCGCCTATCGCTATGGTTATCAGCGTTTTGATATACAGATCATGTTGGCCGTGATTGTCGTGCTCGTGATTTTGGTGATGTGTGTACAAGCCATTGGAGACAATCTGGCAAATCAACTCGATAAGAGAAAAGTTTAGTCACATCTCCCATATTAAGTAGAGCACTCTACCCCCACTTAAGTTTTTAACCCCTCCTTTTTCTAAGGAGGTTTTTTAATATCAAGTTCACTGCCTACTTATAATCGCTTTTGATTTATGACAGCAATCTAATCAACTGAGTCAACATTGCTTTTCTTTCAAATTCATATAGAAAAATATGACTCTCAATATACAGATAGACATGTATAAGCTATAACGTATCCTCAAGCCTAAATAAGAATAATCCCCCTAAGATGAGTCATTCCTCTAGAATTAAAGTACTCGCTTTCGACATCTTTGGAACTGTCGTGGACTGGCATTCTTCAATCATCCAAGAAGTGGAACGCCTAGCCTTGAACATCAATGCCAACCAATTTGCATTAGACTGGCGTGCAGGCTATCGACCTGCAATGGACCAGGTTTTATTGGGTCAGCAGCTGTGGGCTTCCATTGATGATATTCACCGCCTCATTTTGGATGAGCTTTTAGTGAAATATCAAATCTCCACACTGAGCGAAGCTCAAAAGAATGATTTAAACTTTATTTGGCATCGTCTCAACCCTTGGCCAGATACAGTCGTAGCGCTTAATCAATTAAAACAAGATTATATTATTTGTACCCTTTCAAATGGCAACATCCGTTTATTGGTCGATTTAGCAAAGTATGCAAAATTGTCTTGGGACACTATTTTCTCTGCTGAAAACTTTAAAGCCTACAAACCTTCTCCTAAAACCTATTTAGGCGTCGCAGACTTACTTAATGTTGCACCAAGTCAAGTGATGATGGTGGCTACCCATCAAGATGACCTTGCTGCAGCACGTGGCTGTGGACTTCTGACGGCTTATATTGAACGCCCCTTTGAGTATGGTGCAGCCCAATTGAAAGACTCTAGTCCTTGCATAGACAATGATCTACATGCAACAGATCTGTTAAATCTAGTTTCTTTATTAAAAGAAAAGGCTTAAAAGGCTCGTATATAGGGCTTAAATGAGGACGTTCTACCCGCAACATGATTTACAACTTTGATTCTTCTGCCCTGAGACCTGACTTTGTCATGGCTTTCATGTAAAATCACTGGCAATTTTTATATAACACGTTGTGAGTTATTTCATGGGTTTTAATTGCGGTATTGTCGGCTTGCCGAACGTTGGTAAATCTACACTTTTCAATGCATTGACTAAAGCTGCTATTGCTGCTGAAAACTTCCCATTCTGTACAATTGAACCGAACACAGGCATCGTTCCTGTGCCAGATCCACGTTTAGACAAACTTACCGCAATTGTAAAACCTCAACGCGTAATTCCAACGACGATGGAATTTGTAGATATTGCAGGTTTAGTTGCGGGCGCATCTAAAGGTGAAGGCTTGGGGAACCAATTCCTTGCAAATATTCGTGAAACGGATGCGATTGCTCACGTTGTACGTTGTTTTGAAGATGAAAACGTCATTCACGTTAACGGTAAAATTGACCCGCTTGATGACATCGCAACCATCAACACGGAACTTGCACTTGCTGACTTAGAAACTGTGACAAAAGCTGTAACTCGTTTAGCAAAATCTGCAAAAGGTGGCGACAAAGAAGCACTTGCAACCAAAGCGGTTTTAGACAAAATTTTACCTTTACTTGATGAAGGCAAACCTGCCCGTGCTGCTGACCTAGACGACGACGAACGTAAATTGGTTCGTGGTTTTGGTTTAATGACTTTAAAACCAACCATGTATATTGCGAACGTTGCAGAAGATGGTTTTGAAAATAATCCGCATTTAGATGCTGTGAAAAAACTGGCAGCTGAAGAAAATGCAATCGTCGTTCCGCTTTGCAACCAAATCGAAGCTGAAATTTCACTACTTGAAGATGAAGACCGTGCTGAGTTCCTTGAAGCTTTAGGTATGGAAGAGCCGGGGCTAAACGTGGTGATTCGTGCAGGCTACGGTCTTTTGGGTTTACAGACTTACTTCACGGCGGGTGTACAAGAAGTTCGTGCTTGGACCGTTAAAGTGGGTGCAACTGCACCACAAGCGGCAGGTGTGATCCACACTGACTTCGAAAAAGGTTTTATCCGTGCTGAATGTGTTGCTTATAATGACTTTGTTCAATACAACGGTGAAGCAGGCGCGAAAGAAGCAGGAAAATGGCGTTTAGAAGGTAAAACCTACATCGTTCAAGACGGTGATGTTCTACACTTCCGCTTTAACGTATAAGCCATTTCGAATATAAAAAAACCCGATACCAATCGGGTTTTTTTATAAGCTTAAACCAAGCTTAAAAACAGCATTAAATAACATATAAACACCTGATCCATTTGGATCTCACACAATATTATAACTTCTATTCTTTTGTATTATCGCTAATTTAATCACAGGCACTAATGCCCTCATTGAACAAACGAAAATGAAAAAGATCAGCACATTTATTGCAGCAGGTTTATTCACCACCCTTAGTGCAACAGCATTTGCATGCCCTCAAGGCACAACGCTATCAGGTGGCACAGGTGCAAATCATAAAGGTGGTAAGTGTGTCCCGACCATGAACATGGCAAAGCATGATCATGGCATGAAACAAGAGAAAGTAGCAAAGCAAGATAAAATGGCTAAACATGATCCAGCCATAAAGCAAGATAAAATGGTGGAACATGATTCAATGAAAGCCAATGATATGACCCATAAATCCCATAAAGATTCTCATGCTCCAAGCCCGAATGCATCCAAAGTTCAGCCAGATACACATAAAGTCTCGAAGACATCTTAAAACAGCATAAAAAAGCCAGTGAAATTCACTGGCTTTTTAAACTGATTTTATTAAGGTGATATCACAGAGACATGCTTATTGTCCATTGTCGCACGTTGTTTACGCGCTGCATCTAGCATCCGTTGCTCGATATCTTTTCTAAAACCAAGCATAAACACCATTTCAGCCAAAACAAATAATGGACCAATGGCGAGGCCAATTACATCGTCCATAAACGCTGGCTTTTTCTTTTCATAAAAATGTCCAACGAACTGAAACACCCAACCCACCACAAAAATACCAATACTTAAACTTAACCAAAGACCCAAATCAAATTGCGCAATTTTATACGCCAATGGATAAGCCATGGCATAGATCACCAGCATGATCAGACCAAAAATTCGATCTAAGCTCAGGTAGTAAACAATACTCGCTAAAATCAAAACCATCGCCAAAGTGATTTCAAAACCACCCACAGCCCAGCCTGCTCTTGCGGTTAAGCACATAATTGAAAACACAATCAGGGGAATACCCACAAAGTGGGTCATAATATTCTTATGATCGAGGTGGTAAGCCGCATATTGGCTAAGTAACTGCTCAAGCTTTGACATTTTAATCGTCCTTGTAAAATACTTTTATTCAATATATAAAAAAAACTCGACCTAAGTTGTCGGCTAAGTGACAATTACAAATATGGAAATTTTTAAGATTCATTATAAGGATTGAATGTGCTTAAGGAAGCTGAACTCCACATTTTAAAAAATAACATTTGGTATTCCCAACTACCTATTTTATTTCAAGATTTCATTTCACAGTACGCTACACAAGTGCATATAGAACGGGATCAGGCCGTGTTTCATCATGGCGATGCTTTCGACGGAATCTATGCCGTCCTTCATGGGAAAATCCGCTTAGGCTATATTGATATTGAAGGAAATGAGTCAATTGCGGCAATTGCTGAGCCTATCATGTGGTTTGGAGAAATTTCATTAATTGATCAACAACCTCGCTCCCATCATGCAATTGCTGTTGAAAAAAGTACCATTCTAAAAATTTCCAACACTGCCATTGAAGACTTACTCCACACACATCCGCAATTTTGGTTTCATATTGCGCAGCTGAGTTCGCAAAAGTTACGTCTCGCATTTTTGGAATTGATCGCTATCCAAAGTCAAAATATTAGCCAAAGGTTGGCTCAACGCTTGCTTTTTATTTTGAATGGCTATGGCAACCATGTGCATATTGAAAACCATATGATACATCTTTCTCAAGAACAGCTAGCTCAAATGTTAATGTGTTCAAGGCAAACCATTAACCAAGAATTACATCAACTAGAACAACAAGGGATTTTGAAAATATCGTTTAAAAAAATTGAAATTCTTAATCTTCCAAGGCTTCATACGCTAGCACACGCAACAATGTAATTTTGAAAATAAACTTAAGATCTTCTCTCTCCACTCGCATTGTTTGAAAACAATATTTTTTATGATTCATATTCACTTAAGGAGCCAAAATTCATAATTAAACATACAATTTACATATTTCCGTTTACATTAGACCTCTTGCGAAAGTATCTTTAATGACTATTTTAGATGTTGATATTTATTTAAAAATCAACGCTTATCACTGATTAAATTTTGACTAACGCAAGAGGTCTATTAAATATCTTTATATTTCAGTTAGGCGCGAATGCCTATGACATAAAAGATGAATACGATGAAAAAAATCACAACACTTCTCACAGCAGGACTTTTCTCAGTACTAAGCGCATCAGCATTTGCCTGCCCTAAAGGTACAACTTTAACTGGTGGAACAGGCCCAAATCACAAAGGGGGTTCTTGTGTAGCAGTGAATGGCGTAGCTCAAAAAGCAAAAACATCCGAAGTAAAAGCCGAAACTACAAAAATGAAAGATAAAACGACGACTACCAATAAAACAGCCACTGCTAAATCTAAAGGTACTGTGGAAAATGTAAAAACTGCGACAGCAACCAAAGTGAATGCTGAAACCAATACAAAAGCAAAAAGCTCTAATCAGGCAAAAGTAAAAAGCGAAACAAAGAATCAAG
>NZ_QKVN01000017.1:0-80550 GCF_003231195.1 Acinetobacter sp. WCHAc060042 | reverse complement strand
TATCAGAATTCACTTAAACCTTTATCTTCGAATTTCACAGATGGTCTATGATTTTCGACAATAGTTTTCAAAATTATATCAGTAATTTGACAATCTTTTTTTAATGCTAATTTAGCAGCCTCATTTACTATATATTTAATATCACTAGATACAAAGCCAGCTGTCAGTATTGCTAAATGGAAACAGTCTATGTCCTCGTGACAAGGGCGACTCTCTAAATACTGTTTCAGCATTTCTAAACGAGCATTAAAGTCAGGAAAACTTATATAAACATGTTTCTCTAATCTTCCAGTTCTTAATACAGCAGGATCTATAGATTTAGGTCTATTTGTAGCTCCAATTATAAGAATTCCCTTCTCACCACAATTTGTTATCTGCGATAAGAATTCATTCACCTCACTTGCATAATGGTGATTCAAATTATCCTTACTTCTATTTGGTAATAATGCATCAATTTCATCTAAAAAAATAAGTGAAGGTTTATTCTCCTCTGCCTCTTTAAATAACTTTGAAATTTTTTCTTGTGTTCCATGTATATATACACTGGCTAGATCAGATGGTTTTATTTCAAAATATGAATAACCTATTTCTTCTGCTAGACATTGTGCAATAAATGTCTTACCACAACCAGGAGGGCCATATAATAAGATCCCATTTAATGGTTCAACCCCATATTTTTGATATTTTTCAATTTGCCTTAGCGGTTGTATAACATCCACATCCAATTGTTTTTTCAGGTCACTCATACCTGCAACTTTTTCTAAACCTTTTCTAGATGTATTATTTTCATTAAATTTTTTCGAATTCTTTTCTAATGTAAGACTCTTATCTACTTTGTAGCCCCAATCCTTCCAAGATGAATCAAAGGCTGTCAGCAAATTAGATTTAATATCACATATACTTAGTTTTTCTTTTATTTGGCCACCATCTAAAATATAGCTAAATATTTCGTCGGCATTTTCATATTTTTTTTCATAGAAAGATAAAGGAGTAGATGAATAACTCATACGATGCATTACTATCCGTTTTTTTATGATATTCAATGTTTGCTCTTGCCAATCAATATCATAATTCCAAGGATGCACACCAGTAATACACTTATATAACACTACCATCCATGCAAAAAGATCATCTTCAGCATCATATTTTTTAAGCATATTAAGACTGGATTGATATGCTAAATTTATATTTTTCTTTTCTCCATAAAAGAATTCATTAACTTTGACTAAACATAGAAAGCTTTGTTTTTTTTCTAAACTGTAATCTAGATATATACAACTCGGATTTATGGGTGTATGTATCTTATTTTGAGAATGTAAGTATGCCAATACCTCTAAAATCGGCAATAAAATATCTAAACTTTCTGTAACTGTGAGTTTTAATTTCCGCTCTGTTAAATTTTCGAGTGACTCACCTGTAAGGTAATTATTTAAAAAATAAGAATACTCGACCCCATCACTTATAAATTTTTTTAATTCAGATTGTATGAGCAAATTTGGATGTAATAACAAAGATGCTTGATACAAATTTTCTTTTAATAAAGCAATATTAATGTTCGATAAAAATTTATTCTGAATAATTTTCATCAGTTTAAGCTCATGAGAATTTAAATCCACGACTCGATACACTTCACAGCAATCATGTTCACCCAAGTACTTCTGTACTTGATACTGATTTTCGATCACCGATTTTTTGGGAAATGTACCGACTCGTTTCATTTTATTCTTAACGTCTCAATAGATCATTATTCACATTTTGCATAGCCGCTTTACTTTCAGGGCTCATCAATTGCACAACTTCCCAGACCGCTTGTTCTAGTCTCTCTTTATTAGGATTCATATTGAGCAATTGTTTGAGATTCTGTACGCCACGATATGCCTCTGGGCGGTTTGTCCACTTAATTTCATCAAAACTTTCATCAAGATAATAGACAGCACCCACCCAGAAACTAATGTCTTGTCCCTGTAACTCAAATGCCATAGATGATAATTGGCTCGTTAACTTCTTCGCAGACTGAATATCTCTAGCAGCAATGACTTGACGTACATGCTCTGCTGACTCTTCAACAATACGATTTGTCTGAGCATTACCATATCGTTTATTTTGCATGATTAAATCGTTCAGCGTTTCTTGAAGCTCTTGCTTCACTTTTGGCCACTCGCCTTCAGCTTCTTGCTTATCCAATTCAATTAAGGAGTCTTGAAGTTTAGCTTTCACTTCCTCTTTACTAGAACGCTCGTGACCTCGTTCGTTTAACACTTGTTCAGCGTCATCCAACTGTACAAGCTGTTTCTCAGCTTCTGAACTTCCTTCATTCGCAAGACGTTGTGCAGTAGATTTTGCTACCAGAATCTCTTTTTGTAATTCTTCTTTCTTAATATCTTTTTCAATCGTGGTTTCAATTACAACATCAAAGCTTTCATCTAATGCAGGTAGATACACTGATAGCTTACCACGACGTGATGCATCAATATTTAAAGTGACTTCAACATCGCTACCTGCCGGAAGAAAAGCTGAAATAGCTTGGCCTGTTATAGCGAATTTACCAAAAAAAGTATTTAAGATTGCTCGTGATCCATCATTGCCACGACTTAACTCATATATTGGAATTAGAATCTGATCTTCCTTAAGACCTGGACGTATATCTTTCATAGTTTTGAAAGAACCTTTACCTTTTGCAGGCAGTGTCTTATTTTTTTCTAGTCCGGATAAAGGATATACACCCTGCTTATTATCTACTGTATCGTAGACTTCAATACCAACATGATATGGCAGTGTTGCATTGGCAATTTTCATACCCTGAATAATGGTAATTGAGCTTGGCTCACACGGAATATTCGAACCATCTGGACCAGATAGCTTAATATTAAATTGGTTGGTTTTCCCTTCATTTAACATTAATTCTATAATTTCTACATCGCCTTCAACTGTAACCTTGCCTGAAGACCACCCACTGTCACCACGAATAATTTCTAAAGTGAAAGTATCAGGTAAATTTGCTGTCGATTGTTCACGATCAATACGAATACCTAGGTTTTCGTAAGTTTCTACAGTCGTTTCTGGATATTTCAAGCTTAACTGCGCTTTCGTGCTATCGCGTTTTTGCAATTCACGTGGGATGTCTTTTGTTGAGGCAAATAAAGCAGCACCTTTAGCAACTGCTGTCATTGGATCAATGCTAGTATCTACCTTTTCCGTGATTTGCTCTTTCAACATTCTACGTAATGTTTGCTGAAACGTTGGACCACCGACCAAAACAAGTGATTCTAAATCACTACCTTTTAAATTATTACGTGATAATACATTTTTAACAGTATCGATTGCACGCTGGAAAATTGGTGTACATACTTTTTCATACTGCTCTAAACTAATATCAAGGTCCGCTTGAATTTCCTCCCCATCATCATCCTCACCTAAGTCTTCAAGGAAATGACTCCAATTCTCTTTAGAAGATAAAGCGATTTTTGCTTCTTCAGCATATTTTTTTAATGCATCTTGAAGCAGCTTTTTAGTACCTTCGCTTGAAAGAGTTTCCTTTAACTCACATTGTTTTTCTAAAGCAGGAATAAGCAACTGATCGACAATGGCATTATCCAAGTTTTTACCGCCAAGATGGTTATCACCTTCAGTATCTATGACTTTCATAATACCTTCATCTACATGCATTAATGCAGCATCGAAAGTCCCTCCTCCGAAGTCAAAAACCAACCAATAGCCTGTAGTAGAGCTCGCTTTAACTCCATATGCAATCGATGCGGCAATAGGCTCTTGTAACAACTCACAATAACGAAAACCTGCAAGTTCAGCAGCACGCTGGGTTGCATCTAATTGGCTTTGTCTAAACATGGCAGGTACTGTGATAACTGCAGCAGCTACCTCTTCATCACGTACATAGCCTTTGAGCTTTTTTAAGACTTCGGCAGACAATTCTTCAGAACTGTATGATCTTTGCATATGAGAGGATACATACTGATGATCTGTACCCATAGTTCGTTTAAATTCTTGATAACCATTAGGATCAGCCTGTTTTCGATTCCGGAAATTTGATGCAGCCTCACGGTCAAATGCATTTTTTGCACTTAAACCTACAAAAATAGTTTGCTTTTTATTAAAAGCAACAACCGATGAAGTTGTATCCATTTGATTATCATCACTTTTAACAATCATAGCCTCGCCTTCTTCCATACGAGAAACTGCTGAATTCGTTGTACCTAAATCAATACCGTAATCAATTTTTTGACGCATTTTTATAGTTCCTTAACCCACATTTACTTCTACATCTGCCATACGAATCATTACCCCTTTAAAATTTACTTGTGGTGTAACAACTTTGGAGATAATACTTTGACCATGCTCTAGATCATCACTTGGTATAAACCGAGACTGAATTGATAAGTTTTCACTGAATTCCATACCAGTATGATCAATAATTTCATACCCTTGCTCTGATAATTCATCTTCTAAGCGCTCTAACGACTTGCTTAGTGGCTTCAACCCTTTTGTATCTTCAGGAAGTGCCGTAAGACGTTTACGCATACGATGAATTTCATCTGCCAGTTTTAAAGGTAGGCTATGATCTGGTTCATTATTCTGTTGAAGCACTGGTGTGATTTTGGCTTGCTCTTTGAGCTGAATTAAAACTTCATGTAAGCGATCAGCGAGTTGAATATCAGACTTCACAATATTTTCTTCAGTCTGACGCACATTCTTCAATGCAAGTTTCACTTGAGATGATAAATCCTCTGTCGATTGCGCTTGTTTTCTTCTGAGTAGGAAATAACTTGTGGCAATCAAGCCCAATGCCAACAGTAGTCCTATTAATGCCGCAATCGTTCGAGTAAAAATACTTTCATTGATAGTAGTGGTAGCTTGGGTTGTTGTTTTATTTAGTTGATTTAATTCTTCAACAGTTTGTGTATGTGCTTTTATACTATCCTGTAATTTAGTCTCTAGAACCTTTAAATCATCATTCAGAGTTTTTATTTGTAGTTGGTGTTGTTCATCCTTCTCATTAATTTTTGAAATTAATGCTTTTTGCTGTTTAAGACTCTCTGCTTTTATCTGATTAAGTTGTTCTAAAACCTGCTTGTTTAAATTTTCAAGCTCGCCAAATTTAACACGTATATCCTGTTGAATTTGATCATTAGATGCTGCCGAAGCATGCCCCAATATCCCCGCTAGCAAAAACAACACTGCCACTCTTTTCATACTATTTTTCATATTTAGATACTCAGACCTTAATTTCTTTTTGGCATAATCATGTTTAATACGATGTATACAATGACCCCTGGCCAAATAGACGTAAATAAGCTAACTACAACAAACAAAATTCGTAGAAAACCGGCATTCCATCCCCAAAGTTCAGCTAAACCACCTAGTGCTCCACTAAATACAATATCTTTATCTGACTTATAAAACCCAGGCTCTTGATAAGATGATGGCTCAAATTGATGAATATTTTGGGTTTGTGCGAATTTATTAATAATATTTTCAAACTCTTCAATCTGTTCTTTAATGTTTTTATAGTTCCGTTCAACTCGATCTTCCACTTCAGGTACAAGCTCAAACGTTCTCATTATTTCTATTAAGCTACATACAGGCTTGGCCACATTCAGGAAATATGCTATATCTTGGTGGTTTTCCAATCTATTATGTGCATCATTAAATTCATCAATTAAAAAGTTCAAAATTTTCGTCACACAATAAGAAGATACTTTGTAATACATGTCATCATGTAAACCTATCTGTTTTAATTCTTGTTTAAAGATATTTAAAAAAATTCTAGCATCTTCAATTGAATTAATATCTCCTTCCATATACTCAGCGATAGATGAGTAGTTTTCTGAAAATTTATCATTTTCAATTAAATCTATTAGTTGTTCTTTATTTGCCTTTACCTCTTCAGCTACCTGTCCATAAGATGGTAATTGTTCTGCCCATGTAATTAACTTCAATGCTAAATTGCGATTATCCAGTTCATTATTTGCATATAATGAACACTTTCTAACTTCTTCCACGTATTCATTAATAATATTCTGTATTTTATAGCTTTCAGAAAATTCATCTAATTCGTAAATGAGGTCTTCAATCTCTTTAAGTCCATTGAAATTAATTAAAGAATCTGAGTCTTCATCCTCTCTCAATTTTCTACTATTCTTAATAACAGTATCTATTTGATTTAAAATTGGAGCAAATAATTTTGTTTGAACATAATCTTTAGAATCATTTGAAAAAGACCAAAATTCATTTATTAAGCTAATACGATATTTACCATATGGTTCATCTTCTAGAGTAGTGATGAATTTAAGAATTTCATCTATTATCTTTTTACTTACTTGCTCAATATTAATGTTTACGTTACTTTCACCCAATATAAATCTTTGAACATTCTGAAAATGCTCATCGGTTAGATATCCTAAATCCGTTAATGCAGATTCAAAATGTTCGGAATCAAAATTAGAAGCCTGACACCAAAATAATGAAATAACTGATCGATTCAGCCTCCATGAAAATTTAGCATCATTTTCATTTTTACTAATTTGCTGATCCCATATTTCGAAAGCTTTTTGAACTTGATTTTTTTCAATACATTCAATTGCTAATTCATCAACACTATCTACTTTTGTAAACCTGAAGAAAGCGTATACCAATTTGTCAGTATCATTCTCTATATCTTTCGCAGCTTGCTGAATTGTATCTACTGTTCTTGTAAGAGGAACTATTTCAACTAGATCAAGAGGATATTTTTTAGTTTTTCCAAACTCAGCAAATGTTTCTAAATCTGCTACTCTTTTTGCTACTTCTCTTGATGAAGCATTTGCAGTGAGTCCTAAAATACGGTATGGATTATTAATTATGAAGTGCAAGTTGCCCTCTACTAATATTTGATTTTTGGTAATTTAATCACATTATTACATAAAAACAACAATCTATTAGTAGATATTTTTACTTTAAGTTAAGCAGCCTGATCTAAAGGTTACATTCTTTCATAATACATTGTTTCAAAATAAAATGGCGAAACATATCCAATCGAACTATGTAATCGTTTTTTGTTAAATAAATCCACCCAATTCAAAGTAGCAAGCTCAACATTGGCTAAACCAGTGCAATCAGATTTCAAATATTCAATCACCTCCAATTTATATAAGCCATTCACTGTCTCAGCCAATGCATTATTGTATGAGTCACCCGTTGTAACTACTGATATCTGGTATTGGCTGCTTCTAATCGATTTGTATAATGAATAGACAAGTAATGTAAACCTCTGTCGCTATGATGAATCACATTTTTAGGCCTATCACTGCTATGAAGCGCTTGCTTAAATACATCCAAAACCATATCCGTAGGGCTTATTCATTTGGAAATTATATTGTAGAATAAGCCGTCAGGAATAGGTTTGTGCCACAAAGACTTAAAAAAGTGATAATAGATTTGACTGACTATTACGCTGCTCCCTCTACGGCATTTTTTACTTTAACCCAATTCACTATCTCATTTTGAACGTTATTGAAAAGGCTGAAGGGATCAATATCCTGGTTCAATTCCAGTAACTGTTCATTGCCATGCTGATCCCGGCCATAAAACTCAGCCAAAAATTGACCCTGAGAAAATTTAATTTTTAATGTTCCATTGTTCCAATTTTTGAGTAAAACAGCTGGTTTATCGATACTGTTTGCAACGTATTCATAATCGAGAATCGCATTCACATCATTTATTTTATTATCTATACCTTGTTTCTGTAGCTCTAAATATAGGGCATAACTTCTGAGCTCAGCATGTGCACCATTCATCTGTCTAGAACTCAGTAAATAAATTTCATCATGGTTGATCAAACGGATTTGATATTTTTGACAGTAGCCAATCGCTTCAGGATGCTTGATAAAATAAATTCGCCAGTCATCAATTTGAAATCCGTAGGTTTCGATAATGTCATCTAAACTATCCACATTAAAATCTGCAGGAAGCTCATCCAGTAATCGCTGGAGTATTTGTCGTTTATTAGCACTATCAAAGACTTTACGCCAATTTTCGTTCCTATGACGTACTGTTCTATATACTTCTCGACAGAAAGTTCTGTTCGCTCCATCTTTGGCCAGATAATTATCAAAACTCAATAAACTTCGTTGCAGACGGTATTGATCATCATCTAAAAACTCTTTGGAAAAGAGTTTAAACGCTTTATCTGCATAGTTTTTAAATGTTTCTGGACAGACTTTTTGACTATCTTCATGTCTACTAAACTTAATTAAGAAATCAATTTGTCCATAAAAATAGTCATGTTGCTCGTAAGGCTTAAATAAGGACTTCCATTTTTCATCTTCCAAAATTAATTTTGATTTTTCAATTTCATGTACAATATGATGGTCATCAAAAGCTATTTCAAATGTTTTAAATTCTTGCGAATCTTTTTGTAAAACAGCTAGTTTTTCCAGCACTTCCTCCTTACCAATATATGCCGCTAAACTATTTAAAACATGAATTACTTTGACCAAATTGCTTTCAGCATTGTAGTAACCCTTCGCATTATTTACGAGTCTTGTACTGATGTTAAACCAGTCACTAAATTGTTCGGGTTGATCAATGTGATGAACATAAAAGTATAGAATAGCAAAGTGGGCCTGGTCTAAATATGAACTTGTTCCAGACTTGAACAGTTGCTTGAGTATCGTTTCAATCTCTAATTCTTCGTTATGATGAATTAGCAAATTAAATAATCGTGAAATATTCTTTAGGATTTCTTTTAGACTTCCATCAGAACCTTTTAAGATTCTTTTATATTCTTCACTTGATACAAATAAGTTCTTTCTTAATCGGCTTAACAATGATTTTTCATCAGCTTCAGGTGTAGGATCTGATGATTGTTCGGGCTGCTGTTTATTCTTATGGTCAATGTCTTCATTTCTGTAAAAATGACATAGCAATACTGATTTAAAAACTTGCATAAACATGAAATCGAAATCAAATGCTTCATTCTTTTCCTTAGAATCCTCAAATTTGCATTTCAAACTCCATAAAAAATCAGTCCATTCCCGATCCAGTTTGGAGAAAAAATCTTTTCTGACCTGAGCATCAATTTCATCTTCGGTATAGCCTTGTAGCCAAGCTTTAAAGTTTTCAAACTCTGTTAATTGCACACCACGCGCATTCATTTTGATATAGAGCTCATCTGTTAATGCAAAGTCATCCATACGCAAAAAGTAAAATGTCAGTACTTGATGTGTGACCAAGTTGTCCCACATTTGTGCTGCATTATAGGGTTGCGAATCCTGCTCTTTAGCGTGGAATTGCAAATCTATTTCGTCCAGCATTTCCAATATAGATTGTACAGTCGGGTCTTTTTTCCAAATCGAAAAATACCATGCTTCATTCTCAATCCGTTCCGACAGTTTCTTCGTGTGGTCATGGTCAGAAGTACACTTCAAATTGGGTGCCTGTTCAATCAAGCTTTTTATAAAGTCTTTCGAACTGGTACGAGTCTCATAGCTAAAACGCAGTAGTTTTTCTGGTATAGTTTTATCCAGAATCACATCCGATTTCCAAGCCAAATACCAATGCAGCAAAAACAAGGTTGTTAATCGCTGCTGACCGTCCAGAAGTTTTAACTGCTCATCGACAACAGAACCGTAAATAAAGTCCAAATCAGATTTATGACTATTTTGATTTATCTTTTCCAATAAATGCTGGATAAAAGTTTTTCTGATTTGTTCAATCTTAAGATCATCCTTACGGCCTTGCGCATAATCTCGCTGAATGATCGGTACGATAATTTTAAATTCTTCTACTAAACGCCAGAATGTATATTGACTGCTCATGCTTTGCCCCCAAAATCTAAACCATATCCTTTGAAACATTCCAACCATTGGGCTTTATAATTGCTGCGGTCGATCTCATCCCATTTGTACATTTGGCTGACATCATCACTAAAATATTTTGAAAAGACCTGTTGCGTAGCTAAAGGAATAAATTTTCCCTGATGTTCTTTCTCAAACTTGCCTTTATTTTCGAAATCCACAATACGTTGCCGTTTAGTCAGGAAGATCTGATTTCCGATAGATCGGTTCACTGATGCCGGCAATAGGCATAAATTGTCAAGTGTTTGAATTGCTTCTTTAACGTCACCAACAATTTTGGACAGCTCGTCAAGATATTCTTTTTTAAGTGATTCTGTATCGGCTAGCTCTACAGCTAAAGCTTGCTGATAAGCAATCAGTTTGGTATCCAACAATCCTTTATAAGACTCCGGTACAGCCGCGATAATGGCTTTTTGCTCATTTAGCCAGATTTCCCTTTGTGCATCACTTGGTAGATCCAAGCTTTGTTGTGCATGAATATGCTCAATATCCCACTGACAATTGTTATAGGCTCTAAAAGAAAACCTGGTTTTATGTTTCTCATTAATATAAATATTAAATAGCATCAGCAAACCAATAATTCTTGGTCTTTGACTAGATGAAAGATAATCCACTTTAGTAAAATCTAACCGTGTACTATCTTTATTCACCTTAAATAATCGTTCAAGATAATCTCTCTGAATATGTGATTTTAAGATTTGAACAAATTGATCTCGTTTCGCTTCTTTGGACTCCTGCCAGAGTACGTTAATGGTTTTAATTTTCTGCCCAATGATAAAGCCAATCAAATGATATAGTTGATCCTCTTTAAACCACTCCACTAAACGATGAAAACCCTGCAGCACTTTTGTCCACTGCTCTTCTATTTGGCAACTCGATGCATTTTTGAGTTGATTCGCAAAATAGAGAAATGTCTTATTGTTTAATTGCTGTTTTTCTTTACTTTCTTCCGCCAGCAAATCAAAAATTAGCTCAATACGGGTATGTTTATTGGTTCCTTTATGCGGGCTTAAAAATGCCCAAAACTCATCATCCTGCAGTGTCTGTTCAATTAAGTCCCATTGGCTAGCCATTTCAAATTGTTTTTGTTTGGCAATCTCTGGGTGATTATAAGCTTTTATTACTCTTTGTAGAAAAAGTGCTTTTATTAGCTCTGCATCCGTAAGGGCAATTTTGCCCTGATTAAGTCGAGTAAAGATTTCAATCGAATGCTGTTGGCTATCCTTGTTGTGATCACTGCGTACCATGTACCAAATGACTTTTGTTTTGTGGAGCAGCTTATCACGCCATATATTCTTTTTTTCTTGTGACTTCGTTTTAAACCAATCATGAACAGTTTTATAAGCTTGATAGAAATAGTGGTTGTCAATATGACTAAACTTAGGTGCTTGTTCAGTATAGTTGAGTTGAACCAAGCCATTTAAGAATTGTGAACTTTCTTGTCGAGTTTCATAACGCAAAGTGAAATAGGGTTTATTTAATAAATGACTAAGAATGATGAAAATAGTGGTCATGCGTTGCTGACCATCAATTAATTCCCAAAAAACAGTTTCTTTGCCTTCATGCTGTATAGGTTTGCGTTTAACCACGACAGGCTGTAAGCAATAGAATTCATTCACGTCTTTTGGCTCAAATTCATCAATGTCATTCAGTAGGGCTTCGACTTGTTGAGGTTTCCACTTATAACCACGCTGATAACTATCGACAAAAAAATTACGTCCATCCAGTTTTGCAATAGCTTTAAGTTCCAGGCTATTTTCTCTTGTCTTTAGATTCTCGATAATACCGCTTAGTGAAGTTTCAGCAATATCGGTTAAATCCGGATTTTCATGGAGTAAATTTTTAATTTGTATAAGTAACTGTTCTGTATTCATCATTTGCCCTCCTCGTAGATATTCTAAAAGATTAATTTCTCATAGCTTATTGATAGGACTTCCCGTAACCACACGTGCCTCATATATAAAGTATTAGATGCTCTACAGTAAATCTGATTGAAATTCTATTTTCTATAACTTTACGTTGAATGTTTACATGGAAAACTATACTCGAAGCATTTAAGGTAAATTCAAAATGAAGTTATCTCATGTCTAGGTTACTGAGAGCAGTCCATCGCAAGACTGAAGTTTCTATTCAACGGGCTTCAGATGCAGTACTAGAAGGGTTTAAACCTTATCAAATGGTTTTGGGTTTTTAAAAGTATATTCGATCAATCACTCTAGCTGGTCCAGCTGCTTACATGCGATCAAATTAAGATGTACAAACTGTTCCCAAGAAATTTTTTGGTTAAAGTGTTGCTCATAATAGGTATCTACTCGACATACTTCTGGACGATTTTCGTAAATTTTACATAAATGTGAATTCAAATCATGGTGATAGCAAATACCATCACCACGATCTAAAAACTTCGTCAATTCTGATAAATTAACGTGCCTACAACAGGCTCCACACTGAGTACATGGAAAAGCTATCAATTTCTAACCAATCCTAATAACCAATTTTGCGTACTTTCAGCATTTCCCATTTCGAATGGAAGTTTGATTTCCTGTTTCTCTATTTCTTGCTTTAAAAGTATATTACGTTCCAACTCAGAGTTAGAGTTTGTAAGTTGTTCTGTAAACTTTGAGATTTCATCAATATTTAATCCAAACTCTAATTGAGTCAATTCGAGAATATAGCGATCTAACTCTTTATTAATTTCTTTGAAATTATCTAAGACTTTTTCATATTTAGTTTTAATTCGATCTAAATAAGCCCAAAAATTCTGCATTATTTCACTTTGTTCAATGAAATAATTTAAAGTCAGAATTACAATACCACTTGTCAAAGCACTCACAAAGTCGACAACTAAACTTCCTAAAGGCAGTGAGTTCAGAGCAGCTAAACTTTCATGTATCAGCATACCTATGATTAAACCAATACTTGCTGAAAGGATTTTGAAAGTTGCTTTTGTTAATTCACCTGTAGATAAATTCTCTGGATTAAAGAATGCCATCTTCATGACTTTTATCAAGTTTAACCAACTCTCTCTTATAATTTTCCCCCAAAGCTTTGTTGTTGTAAGAAAAATATTCAATACCGTTGTTGAAAGACTTGCAAAAATACCTGTAATTGTTGCATCCCGAAAACTAGAAACTACATCCTTAAACCGGTGCTTTACACGTTCAATAATATTTAAAACCGTGTCTTTTAAATCACCTAAAAAAATTTTAACTCTAAATTCAACTGTTTTATACTTCGCGTATATAGAAGGAATTACCGCTTTTATTTCAAACCAAATTTCAGCAAGAATAAGTCCTAAGGCTTCCCTTAATCCCATTCTTAATCCTGCTACTCCAGCAGCACTTAAACTAGATTTAAAGAATTTCGTACTAGAATAATAGGAATTAATCTCTTTCTCATAAGCATCTCTTGCAGCGTCTACGACTTCTGAGGATGTTCTTTTATCAATACTTTCTAAAGTTTCAATATTTTTTTTATGATCATTAATTTCATTTTCTAACCTTCTTTTCGCATCTCTTTCCGCAGGAGAATTCATTGGTAAATTATTCAATTTCTCTAATTTATTATTTAATTCAATCTTTTGCTGATTTATCTTTTGAGGAACTATTTCATTAAAGAATTTTTCAGGAGAATGGTCACGTTTAATATTATTAATATATCTGTGCGTAGAAGTTAAATTAATGTCTTCATTCGCCAATTTTACACCATCTTTTTCTGCAAGTATTCTACCAGCATCATGATGAATTTCTGACGCTGAAATAACATGGTCTAATTGACGATCTTCATTCAGCTTCATGGTTTTATTTCTATATTTATCAGCTAGCTGTCCATTGTCTTTTAGTTTAGCATCCTTCTTTCCTCTTTCCCTGTATGTCCCATTGCGATAAACGTCTTTTCTTTTTAGTTTACCATTATTGTCATAAAGAGGATTTCCATCATTGCCCAATTCTATTGGCTTATAATCACCTTTATTCTCATACTTTTTCTTTTCTTCTTCTGTTGCCCATATACCTTGCCTCACATTATGGATAGTATCAACATCTCCTCCTTTTTTATCCTCGAAAAATAAAAAATCAAGACCAAATGTTGTTACTAAACTTTTTGTCACAACTTGGTTAATTTCATCAGACCAATCAAATGTTTTTACTGACATATATATTCCTATGTAAGTAATCCTTCTGTCATATGACAGAAGGATTACTTATTTATACTCTATAAATTATTAGCTTAACCCTTAAAACCTTCATGGGTTTCTTTCAGTGCTTTTTCTACACCTTCATGATCAATTACTTGCATCCCAGATTCGTCAACTAAAATCTCAGGCTGACCATCTTTATCAGTAAATACATCACCATGTATATTTCTTTTTACTTTGAATAAAGGTGTTGAAATTAACTTAGCCATTATTGCCGCTAAGCTCATACCATTTTGAATACACGTATTGGTTTCTTGCGAAATACTTAGGATCTTTTCCTTATCACCTGTTTTCACAATTTCGTTGATATCTTTTAATTTTTCAAAATATAAACTAAATACTTCATATATTTTAGTTAGTTCTGCTTTAATACGATCCGCATAAAATTGAACTCTAATTAATTGATCTTTTGCTGATTCCATTTTTAAAACAGCTTGATCTACTTCATAACGTATATCTCTAGCATTATCTAATGCTTTAGCACCATGGATAGCATAGGCTATTCCAGCAACAGCAAGTACAGGAGCAACAACGGCCCCACCTAATACCATTGCACCACCAGCCATTCCCCAACCACCAGCGGCAAGAGAACCTCCCCCTATAGCAGCCATAGTTGCATTATATGCAGCTACGCCAGATAAAGAAGCTATCGATGTTCCTGTCGATGCAGCCCCTAGTGCCATAACGCCACCGTATACAGCAAATCCTGCAGCTGCTCCAGAGACCCCACCACCAATTGCTGTCTTTAAATAATCAGTTACTGTTATGGCTACTTCTTTAATTTGATTTAATTTATGCTGGGGAATTTGAATTTTTGTGTCGCTATATTTTTGAAAATTATTATTTTTTAAAATTTCTTCTACTAAACGATCAAACTTATCAAAATCTGAACCTATTTTGAGCTCTAACTCACCTAAGCTTTCTAATGACTGACTGGTTTTATTATTTACTTCGTTAAGAGCTTCCTTATGCTTTTTATACATATTTTTTGAGCGTTCAACAATATCATCTGCAAGATTTTTATCCTGGTGCCCATCATAAGCTTTTTTAGCACCAATAGCGGTAGCTGCAGCTGCAGCTCCAATCAAAATAAATGGTAATGGCATAACTTTTCACCCTTTGCTTGTTTTATAAAAATGTATTACGTAATAAAATAAGTCTAATACAGCTTTTTTATTATTCCAGTCTAAGATATTTCTTCAGTCCACTTTCTAATTTATGTTGTAGCTCTAACGGTTGAACAACTTTAATATTTGGAAGCCAAAAACGTATTAATGGAAATAATTGCATATCATGATTAATTTTCGAAGAAACTAGCAGCTCACCATTTCCTAATTCTCTTACAATTTTTTGCTCAGGAAGTATTGATCGTTGCTTAAAATAAAAAGCTACCGAACTGTCAACAGATAAAATAATTTCCTGTTTATCCTGTCCAAACCAAATGCTGTCATCATTCTCTACTAGCTTTACAATGTTTTGATCTGGGGTAAATTGAGAATATTCATGTGGAGTGTGCATAAGCTGAATATGTGAAATTCTATAAGTCCGTAATTGTTCTTTTCTTACTGCAGCTAGATACCAACTACCATGATGGTTAATTAAGCGATATGGTTGAACCAATCGAGATTCACCTTTATATAAAAAACCTATTTGTCTATGTTCTAAAATTGCTTGGCTTACTTTTTTGAATATATCAATGAATTGAGTCGAATCTTCAAAAGAATACCCTTTTGAACTATAAACTTGATTTGCACGGCTATCCAAAAGCTCTCTCAAAAATGACATATCTAGATTAGGATAAAGATCACTTATGCCTGAGAGCTGAGCAAAATTACGAATATCTTTATGACTAATTTTTCCTAAATAATTCTGTTCTAAATAGTATTTCTTGGTTATTTCGTCTTGTTGTAAAGGAAGATAACTCCCCAAACGATCAAAATCTCGGATAATTGTTCGGTTATTAACTCCAAATTTTTCAGCTAACTCTTTAGAGCTCAAATGAGAACCTATATTTAACATGGTCAAAATATTAGCCAAACGATCAGCTAATCGCTCATGAGTAGAACTATTTTGTTTCATCAATCAATCTCAAGCGCTTACTGCTTATACTTTTTGTAAAGATATGTTGTAATTATTACACAATAAATCCACAATTGTATAAACAATTCATATTTAAAAAATAAAATCTAAGCTTTTAAAGCTAAGAATTCTTAAAGTACAGATTTTCAAGATAAGATTCCATATGAAGTGCTGCCATATAGGCAACTCTCAACTGATTGGTTTTTATTTTATTAGTAATTAATTCTCTAAATACTCTAACCAATGCATTAGCTTTTTTTTGATCTGAATATGGCCCAGAATTAATTTTCATATGAACTGCCCTTGACTTAAATTTTTACAGTACGTTATTAACAGGAATGAATTAAAAATCCCATAAAGCAAATTTATGTGGGTTAGTGGACAGGTTGTGTCATCGTTATCGATCTTTTACCCTTATTTATTAAAAATTTTAAATGCTGTTTAAAGTTCATTTTATTTCATTAAATAATACAAATCCTCATCTTTGCTGATGGAGATGGTGACAGATGAACTGCAACCTTACTCATTAATAAATCTGAATTTTTATAATTGCTTTGACCCAATAATTACCTCAATTAAAACCCCACATAAAACTTCTCAATCAACTGGCGTGTCTTGACCAGCAAATTGCTAAACACGTTCTCCCGCTCAAACAGCTTAACCTTATAGTTTGGTAAGTCCTTCAACTCTTCTTTACGTGGTAGGCGTTTGGTGAACTCATAATGCTCCAGAACCTGCTTCATCGCTTCTGGTTTCAGGTTTTCTTCTTTACAAAGATGCTGATAGGCCTGTTCTTTTTCAGCATCCCAAAATGCAGCAAAAGCCGTTTGAACGCTCTGTCCATTGATCATCTTAGGTATGTTTTCTTCAATGAATTTTTGAATCAGGTCTTGCTTATCGTGCAAGCTAATATCACTACTGATTAAATCGTAAATTTGCGCTTGGTACTTCTTACGCTTGTCCTCTGAGTCTGTATCGATTACGAGCTGTAGTAGATTGATAATATAGCCAACATTGATACGGTCACTGTGCAGTAGATCCAGTTGAAAATCGACATCATCCAATACCGATACTTTTTCTTTCTTGGTCGTCTTTCTAACAGCACGGCATAGGTCAGCATACTTAGAGGCGAAATTCGCAAAGTGCTGCTTATCCAGTTGTGTTTGGTCTTGATCGTACTCAATAAAAGTTTGTAATTGCGCGTTATAGCGCATCACTTCACGGAAAGCTTTAATAAATTCCAGTTGCTGTTCTTCAGTAACAAGATCATCGACTGATTGGTAATTGGGCGTTAAGGCAAACAGTTTGCTCACCGCTGCTTGGTAATCCTGTTCAATTTCTGCATAGCTGGGAACAAGGACGATCTTGGTCGTTTCTTTATTGGAAAATAGTGCCAGCGCCTCATCTGTAGCGCGTTTCAGATTGCGGAAACAGATGATATTGCCAAATGGTTTTTTATCGTTATAGACACGGTTGGTACGTGAGAATGCTTGAATCAAGCCATGATATTTTAGGTTCTTATCAACATACAACGTATTTAGCGGCTTGGAGTCAAAGCCCGTGAGGAACATATTGACCACAATTAGAATATCAATCTGTCTGTTTTTTACGCGCTGTGCAATGTCGCGGTAGTACGCATAAAATTGATCACCTGAATTGTAGTTAGTTTTGAACTGTCGGTTGTAATTGGCAATGTATCGATCTAGCTTATCCCGACTGGATGAGTTGACCTGACTTGGAATATCTGCGGCTTCTTCGTGAATCAAGCCAGTTAAGTCATCAGTCGGTACAGCCTCATTTGCAGCGTAGGAAAAGATGGTGGCAATGGTCAACGGTTTAAATATCCGACCTTGTGCTTCATCTTCAATTTGCTTTTCAGCCTGCACCTTTTCAAAGAGGTCGTAATATTGGGTCAGTGTTTCGACCGAACTAACACAGAACATCGCGGTAAATTCACGATTACGGGTTTTGGTATCGTGAATATTGACAATGTAGCGGGCAATCATTTCAAGGCGTTGCGTATTGTCATACAGTTCTTTGGTATCGATGCCTTCTACATCTTCATCATAACTTTCATTGGTCGCCATGCCTTTGGTGGTGTATTTGCCTCGATAATCAATTTGGAACTGCAAGACGTTACGGTCACGGATGGCATCGACAATCACGTATTTATGCAAACACTCATTAAACAGGTAATCGGTCGTCAGTTTTAAACCTGCTTTGCTTTGGCTGTTCTTTTCAAAAATAGGCGTACCGGTAAAACCAAACATTTGTGCATTGCTGAAGAATTTTTTGATGTTCTGATGGGTCTCACCAAATTGACTGCGATGACATTCATCAAAAATAAAGACCACTTTTTTATTTTTAAGATAATCAATCGATTCTAAATAACGGTCGGTGCTGATGGCCCGATTGAGCTTTTGGATGGTGGTCACAATCAGTTTGTCATGACGTTGATCGAACTGTTTTACCAAGGTCGATGTGTTATCGGTGCTGTCGACGCTGTCGGCTTTAAAAGCATTAAATTCGCGTGAGGTTTGCGTATCGAGGTCGTTACGATCGACCACAAACAGAACTTTTTCCACATCAGGCATTTGCATGATGATCTGACTGGCTTTAAATGAAGTCAGGGTTTTGCCTGAACCTGTGGTATGCCAGATATAGCCGTTCTGATCGGAGTTTTGCACATGCTCCACAATTTTCTGCACCGCATAAATCTGATAGGGACGCAGCACCATCAGGCTTTTGGTGGTTTCTAGCAGCACCATGTACTGAGTCAGCATTTGGGTCAGATGCTGCTGATTGAAAAAAGCTTCGGCAAAGTCGACAATTTCATTGATGTGTTTGTTGCTGACATCGGCCCATGGAAAGGCAAACTCGATGCCTGTGGAGCCGTTGGAGTAATAACGAGTATTGGCACCATTACTAATCACAAACAACTGGATAAAGCCAAACAGCCCTTGCCCTGCCCAATAGGCTTCACGAATATAGCGTTGCGTTTGGTTAAAAGCTTCGGCGATTTCCATGCCGCGTTTTTTCAGCTCGATCTGTACCAAAGGCAAACCATTGACCAGTAAAGTCACATCAAAACGGCTGGTTCTGCCATTATAGTCGCGGTGATCGATGGTGATTTGATTGGTCACCTGATAGATGTTCTTGCTTGGGTCATCCGAGAGAAAAAAGATGTGTTTGCTGGTCCCATCATCAAATTTGACTGGAAATAGATCACGCAGATTCTTGGCGCGTTCAAACACTGTGCCCGTATTTAAAAAACTGATGACCTGCTTCCACTCTGTATCAGATAGTGGCGCTAGTCCATTGGCACGTTCAATCTGGGTTTTCAGGTTAGACAGTAGTTGGCTTTCGTCCTTGAGCGTCACTGAAGCATAACCCAATTGCTTGAGCTGGCTAATCAATTCATTTTCAAGTTGATATTCGCTTTGTACTGTCATTTCCTTTCCCTCTAAAATCTTAAATTATTCACTTCAATGTTTGTTTAATTAAACTCAAGATATATTCTAAATTTTCTGTATCTGACACGATCACCTCACAATCACCATTTCCCCAATGTCCAATATTGGTCACATCTTTCGCGAGCTTTTTCGGGTCATCCAGTTGATTAAAAGGCATATTCAGCCATATACGAATTTGCTTTGTCCCAATACTCATATAGACATAGTTACGCTTACCCTTACGGAAGGCGATGTACATTTTCTTGGGATGAACCTCTAAATCGGTGGTTAAGCCCAGAATTGAGTCCCTGAATTGCTCATATAGCTCTTTGATGTCATCGGACTTATCCGCCAAGTGATAGGCTTCATCATATTGCTGGATTTCTTTGGCAATCTTTTGAATATCTTCAGATTCAACCTTTTGCACTTGCTTGATTGAAGGCGCTGATTTGGCTTTCTGCAATGGGTTGACTGAAACAATTCCACCTTGATAGCGTTTGATTTCCCACAGCTCAATGCCCAAATCTTTAAAGTTGGTGGATTGCTTTTGAAAATCGGTAAAGCTGGGTGAAACAAAGATGATTCGGCTTTGTGACCAGTCCACATCCTGACGTTTAAGCTGTTTGCTCTGGCTCTCATTGTACTCAACGATAAAATCTGCCTTATAGTCGAGCATCAGATTCAGATAAGAAACGCCTTGGTCGATCACGCTATAATTGCGTTCACGCTTGTATTCGATAATTACAAACGCCTGACTTTCGGGATCGAAAGCCAGTGTATCTATACGATTATTCTTGATCGTGAACTCGGACTTGATGAATTCCAGACCTGTAAAACTGTAAAGATTGTTTTCAAACAGGGTTTGAATTTCTCTTTCCAAACGAAATGGATCTTCTGTAAGTTCTACTAATGACTGTGCTTGGGTTTGATAAAGCTGCATTAAAAATCTCGAATTATTTATTCTTCAAATGTTTGTCTAAGCGGATTACTCAAAGAAACGCTATATAAGAGTTTTAATCTCTTAATTGTCATTGGAATACCATTTTCGGTTTTATGGAGCATGGCATGACAGTTCGGGCATACAGGTCGAAGATCCTCTTTAGGATCTACTTCATACTCTTCGCCAATCGTGTGCAAAGGCTTAAGATGATGTATGTGGATGAAATCTTTAGCAAATGAGCCATACATATGTTCAAAGCTTAAGCCACAGACATAACAGCGTGTTCCATAAATTTCTATACATTTAGCCCTTGCTTCAGGGTTACGCTCATATTTATTCACTAAAACCGTTTGCTTAGCTCCTTCTGGAAAGGTTTCATTTTCTAAACCTGCTTCATCGGGATAGTCGGTATTCACACTATCAGTTTTAAACTCATTAAAAATGTGAGTTAAAAAAATGCGGATTGGATCATTTGAAGCTTTATCTCGATCTGTGCGACGGCCTTGAATAGGAGCATCAGGAATTAAGTTTTCCTGTCTGAAATATTCAAAAGACAAAGTGGATTTATCCACTTTGTTTAACTTTTCAAAAATAGAGTATCCACTTAGATAACTTTCAATTTTCTTTTTATCCGACCAAAATACTTTCTGCGCTATTGGGTATTCTGAGTTTTCCGCATGCCCCAGAACTTTGAATTGATACATCACCTTTGAGATGGGTTGGGTCACATATACATGAACAATATCATTGATTTGTAACCCTTTACCTTCACTAGTGGCTGAATTCTTCCAATAAATCTGCGGCAAAGCATCATAAGCTGCTTCTAAATCAAACTCAGCATAATTCACGGTTACTAGCCAATTTGCCATAACTTTCCCCCTAGACAAACATCTGCTGCAACAAGCCTTTTTTCCACTGTTTGGCTTGTTCTATTTGCTGTGCCACGACTTCAATTTTTTGATCAATGGCAGATAAGAAATTGGCGATTTTGGTTTGTTCTTCTAAGCAAGGCAAATAAAAATGAAAATTCTGTAAAACTTTATTTGAACTATGTTTAACAGTAGTCCCTGAAGCTGTAGAAACAATTAACTCGTGGAAATCGTCCGTAAGTAACAAATAAAGTAAAAATGGTTTCTCTAGTTTTCTATTAGGAATGATTTTAACGATTCGCTGATTTAAAAGTACATTTCCATCGTCTTGACTTAATAAAATCGGCTTCCCTAAAAGCTCACATGACTGAGTTAAATCAGTTAGCAAAACCAATAAATCATTTGGTCTACAAATATACTTCTTATCAGATATTTCAGTAGTCCATTTTGTATTTGTATCGGTAAAATTAGCCTTACCTGTTGTCGTAAAATTTTTTGGAGTAATTAATTTATTTCCATCTTCCGAGAAAAAATCACTTTTGAATGCAAAACCAGAAGTTAAATCAACTAAATTTCCAAGTCTAACCTCCTCCCACTCCCCAAACTCACTACCGTCATCTGCTTTAAAACGAATCTGCTGACTAAACAGCTTTTGCATCATGCCCTGTTTATATTGGCAGAGCAGTTCGTGTTTTTGGGTCAGTTGGCTCATCTTTTCATCCACAGCGGAAAGAAAAGAAGCGATTTTGGTTTGTTCTTCTTTTAAAGGAGGAAAATGAAAATCAATTGAGCGAATAGCTTGAAAATTTAGCCCTTCTCTACCGCCACCAGCTTGCTTAGACTGAATTGCATTTTGCCCATTTTCAGAACTTAAAAAAGATTGAACAAAAATAGGATCATCATTTGGTGTACGAATAATGCAGACGTGCTGATTTACATTACCTTCAGTAAAATCGTGTGGAACAACACAACTACGACCAATAGAAGCGCCAGTGATATTGAGCAAAATATCATTTGCTATGACTTTGCTTCCTGACATTTTTAAATGAGTTTCTTCAGGGATATAAGCTACATCATCTAAAAGAAGTTGGTCATTATTAATATTTTGGCTTCTAATAAATATAATGCCATGATCGGTATATGCTTCTGCACCACCTCTTGGTGTACTGCCACTACCAACCTTTGATGCAATATTTCCAATTTTTTTATTCGACCAATCCCCATCAAACTCTTTAAATCTTAACTTAGGCGTCGCCATTACTTCACCTCCGCAAACGGTGAAGCGATCCCAAGCTCTTTACAGAAATCTGCAATCAGCGCATCAGTTTTTTGACTGTCTTTTTCAAGCTGTTGCAGCTGTTGGGCAATCGCATCTAGATCAATCTCGGCTTCGGCTTCAAAGGTATCGACATAACGCGGAATATTCAGATTGTAATCGTTGTCTTTCACTTCCTGTAAAGTTGCTACATGTGCGTATTTTTCGATGTCTTGGCGGTTTTCAACGGCAGCAATGATATTTTCCAGATGCTCTGGTAACAGCTTGTTTTGATTTTTCTGTTTTTCAAAATCGTTGCTGGCATCAATAAACAGAATATTGCCCGTATGCTCACGGTTTTTCTTCAACACCAGAATACAGGTCGGAATCGAGGTGCCATAGAAAATATTGGCCGGCAAACCAATAATCGTATCCACCACATTCAACTGTTCAATCAGGTACTGACGAATCACGCCCTCACTGGAACCACGGAACAATACACCATGCGGTAACACCACCGCCATGGTGCCATTGTCATCCAGTTGATACAGCATGTGCTGCACAAAAGCCATATCGGCTTTGGAACTTGGCGCCAGTTTGCCATAGGCGGCAAAACGTTCATCTTGCAGAAATAACGGATCGGCTGACCAGTTGGCTGAAAACGGAGGATTGGCCACCACCGCATCAAACTTTTTATCCAGATGCTGCGGACGGGTCAAGATGTTTTCCTGCTTAATGTCGAACTTGGCAAAATGCACATCATGCAGAATCATGTTCATGCGCGCCAAGTTGTAGGTGGTACGGTTCATTTCCTGACCGTAAATCATATCCACATCTTTGACTTCACGTTTCACCCGTAACAACAACGAACCCGAACCACAGGTCGGGTCATAGACTGAACGTAAACGCTCCTTGCCTTGGGTGACAATCTTGGCCAGTAAGGTCGATACGGTTTGCGGGGTATAGAACTCACCGGCTTTCTTGCCCGCGCCTGATGCAAACTCACCAATCAGGTATTCGTAGGCATCCCCCAGTACATCGGCTTCGGTATTAGAAATATCAAAATCAATATCGTCTAAATGACTCAGAACCTTGGCCACCAGTGCATTACGGTCGCTGGCATTGTTGCCGAGCTTGGTGGAGTTTAGATCCAGATCTTCAAACAGATTCGCAAAGTCATCAGCAGAGTCTGTGCCCAAAGTGCTTTGCTCAATGGCTTTTAAGGTATTGGTCAGGTCATCCAGAATAAACTCACCCTCACGACCACGCTGCGCTAAGCTATGAAACAGCTGTTTCGGGCTTAAGGCATAACCCACTTCTTCAATGGCATTCTTTTTGATTTCTTCGATATAAGGCGCATGCTCAGGATTGTTTTCATCCAGTTCAAGGAATGCAACATCTTCACCCTCTAACAGCTCATTAGCAAAGTTCACCGCTTTTTCTGATAGATACTTAAAGAAAATAAAACCCAGGATGTAATCACGGAATTCATCTGCTCCCATGGTGCCGCGCAAAGTATTGGCAATATTCCAAAGTTGTTTTTGTAGCTGTTGCAGTTGCACCTGGGTCATTGTTATAGAAGTCCGATGAAATGAATAAAACATGACTAGTGTACCGAAAATTAAAGTTTTTTCAGCAGAAATTGGTTGGATAAAGACATAAACTGTCGCAATTAAATTTAACCACAACAACATTTTTATTTTTTGACTGCCGCCATTTGATATAAGTCAAATCTGATATACTGATTAAAATTTTTGGACTTAAGGAGCCTCAACGTGCTTAAGACAATTGAACAGAAAAAAAAATATATTCAAGCAACACGCTTACAGAATTATCGGGCTAGCCTGAAACTTGAAGGTCTTTCTCCTTCAACAACTACTTCAACTTTAAGCAAAGACCAAATCCTACAAAAGTATAAAAAGCTTTCAGAATCATAATTTGGTGATTTGATGGATAAATATGGTGAAATGGGAGACAGTCTTTACTGTTATCCAAATTCTAGTATTCTCAAAAACAAATTACATATCCAAGATGAAAAAATTTTGGAGCAGGCCGAATTAGAGCTATCTGAATATGCCAGTTTACACATTGAATATACTGAACCACCTTACGATCTCCAATACCTAAAAAACATACACTACTACTTATTTTCAGACCTTTATGAATGGGCTGGTGAACTTAGGCAAGTTGATATTTCAAAAGGTGATACACGCTTTTGTACTTTTAGTCGTATTGAAGTTGAAGCTAATAAGCTTTTTAAACAACTTCAATCTCAAAACTATTTTCAACATATTGAAAGGCAAAAGCTTATTATGCAGCTTGCCGATTTTTATTGTGAACTTAATGTCATTCATCCCTTCCGCGAAGGTAATGGACGCACTCAGCGCATTTTCTTTGAACATCTTCTCGCCTATTGTGGTTATGGTGTTGATTGGTCTCAAATAGAATCTCAGGAACGTTGGATTCAAGCTAATGTTGAAGGGTTCTATGGACACTTAGACGGATTAGTTCAAATTTTCAAGGAATGTATCGTCATTCCTGAATGAAAAAAATAAGGGAGCAGTAGCTCCCCAATTATTCACGACTCGCCAACTTACTTTCAATCCATTGATGGATCTCAAAAGCTGACCAGCCGATACGGTTTTGGGTGATCTTTACTTTCTTTGGAAAAGTTGGATCATAATACGGTGAATATTCATCCATCATTGCATAAACTGTCGAACGTGCTACACCTACTATTTCTACTACTTGATGTATATTGATCAGCTGATTTATTTGAAAAGTTTGGCCAACAAATGCATTCATGATATGTACTCCTATCTCATGGTGACGAGCAACTCGCTCATGAGATACGGGATTCCTGTAAGGTTTTAACCAGTTCAATTCAGTTCAACGCCGTAACCGACCCTTGCAATCCCTGCTGGATATTAAACTTATCCTCATCTGTTGGCTGACCTTCCTCTCCTTGATAAAACTCCTCAACGACATTCATGCCATCCTCACTATCCACCTCAAACTGCGAATGTCCATAACCCTGTAAAGCTATCTGATCTAAAGCATGCTGATTAAATCCAGCCAACTTACTTTTCTGATCAATCTCCTTAGCCATTTGAATCGCCTCTTGTAAGTGAATCCCCTCACGTAGGGTTAAGTCCACGTAGTACACAGGGGTACGATAGCTTTGTGTCGTGGATTTGCCTCGAAGGGTCAATTGTAACGGCAGACATGACAGCAAGCCGTTCGATGCTGCGTGGTAATAACGGAGTCGTGCTGACAAAGTCCGAATACTGTTAAAGCCTGTGGTCCTAAATACAAAACTGCCAAACTCATCCGACTCATCCAAATTTACATAGAGACGACCATAGGGCTTGCATAAGCCCCCTTGTGCCAAGGCACATAAATCTGGGGATGGACATGGATGTTGCTCTACGCCTTGATTGGTTAAGCGTTGACAGGTTTCACCATTGCCCATACAAACAAGTCGCCCCGTCTGCCGATCAAATAAGCTGTATTCAGCACGTAAGTTCAGTTCGGGATCATTAAAGATCATCCGTACCGGAATGGTTCTGAGTTTTTGGCTAGGTGCTTTGACTCGAAGTTGTTCATCCAGTGGATGCTTAATCCATCCATCTTTATTCTGAATTTGGCTGGTAATGGTGAATTGGTCATCCTTTTCAGGGAGGCGCTTGCCGTTCTTTTCTACAATTTTTCCGATACTGATTCGTCCGAGTACTGGCGGTGTAATCACTAAACCTTTAATCATGGGGATATTCCTTCTATTCATTTTTATACTGATCAGCCGAATGTATTGAAGCACCTGCTCTTACGTCATTCTTTGATAGCGTCAAGCAAGACACATCAAGCAATGACTACAGGAGAATCTGTTGTGCATCGGTCAATCGATCTGGCAAAGCTGTCCAATGCCCTTTCTTCTTTGAAGGAGGGGCGAAGGGGCTGCTTTGCCGATTTTTTTATGCAGACGCTTAGGTTAAGATTCAGCATCAGTAAAGATATTGAATCGACGACTGCCCTGCTTGTGCAGTGGATATTGCTGTATTAGCTCAGGTTGATGTTCGATCAATGTTTTGGTATTGAGACTGATCGTATCTTTTGCTTTTTTCCAGACCACCGAACCCCTGCTAAACACCGCACGTTCGTTGTCTTTCATTAGCATTTGGATTTGATGTTTCAGTTGATCAAAGTGTTCTTGCTGATCTTGAAGATCGGCCTTCATTTTGATGAGCTGATCAAACAACTGATTGGCATGTGGGTCATGACTTAAATCTTCAACACTAAGTGGCACATGTGCTGGATATAGTAGTTGCAATGCTTTGGCTGCGGATTCACTGGCATCGGCATCAGGTGGAATATCCTTTTCAACACAGTCCCAGAAGTAACGTTCTGCATTTACAATATGTTGAATCACCGATTCACTACGGGTGACTTTAAAGATACGTGTTTCATGCCCACAGATCAGTACACAAACATGTGCTGCCTTTTTTCCAGTCACCGCCAGCTGATGCTGTACCTGACAAAGCACATACAGCGGGATACCATCTCGCCAAAGTTTGGCACCATGTTCACCTGCGGTTTTACATTCCAGAATTTGCACTTCTGGATTGCCTACCACTGAATAATCCAAATTAGCCAGCATGAAATGTTTGTCTGGATCTGGATGTTGGAGTACTGCATTGACGCGACGCACTTTGTACTGGGTATGCATACTGTAGTATTCCGCGACCAGCGGCTCTAAGCGTTTTCCCCAATATAAAGGGGCATGCCCTTCAGTTTGCTCATCCATGTTGTGCTGGATACGACCTGTTTTGATCATCCAAAGTTCCAGCATCGACATATACGGGTTGAGACCACAGGCTGCGGCACAATCACTACTGCCGATCCCTTTGCGTCGAACTTCTAACCATTCTGCATGTGTCAGGTTTTTGGTATCGACAAAGCGTTTGGCTGTAAACAATTTGGGCCGAGGAGTATGGATACTCGGTATTGCATTGTTCGGGTTAATCACCGCTGAATTCATAGTAATGTCCTCTATCTGTAAAATTTTGCGCATAAAAAAAGCTGTGTCCGTAGACACAGCTTTGAATGAATGGGTTAAGGTCTTTGAAATATGAAAATAAGGATGCTTAGGCTAATAAATTAACTCATCTCATTGATTAAACTTAAGCAATCATCGCGAGGGCTTGTTCTAATCCTCTTTGCTTAAGTCCAGCACCTGCACCGAACCATGCAGAATCCAAACGATGATCCTGACTCATGGCTCTGCGTTCGTGGTCGGCAAATTCCGTTATAGAGCAAAGCAAGCCATAGGCGGTATCTTTGGCTGAACTCAGTTCTGCTCCACGGCCCTGTCCATTAAACATGGTCATCACCTTCGACATGGCACGGCCATTTGGTTCTGTCTTATTGTCGGCTTTGGTTGCTGGGTTATTGCTTTGAGCCTGCATCGCCACATTACGGTAGAACTGGATAATGCCATCCTCCTGTTCAGGCACACTCAGACTGGTATTGTTAAATACTGCATCGAAATAAGCTGCTGCTTCAGTCTGTGTGACTTTACGTTGACTAAGTTGTTTCATCTCATACATGTGATCTTCCCATGCACGGACTGAAATACCCAATTGCTGCTTAATCTTCTCAGCCTCGAACTTGGTGCTGTGCGGGACTTTCACCACGCCTGCACTAGAATTTTGACCCTTTAAGGCAATGGCCAAGGTGTTATTACACACCACACGAATAGAGGTGAATTGTGCCGTGGTTGCCAGTGTACCGTCGCAAGCGGTTGCCAGTAAGATATAGCCATTGCTGACATCTTTACCTTTTAAAGCCGATGTTTGCCCCGTTTTGGCTAAAGCCCAGAATTTCTTACCACCTTTCAGCACGCCTGCGGTTTCTAGCTCAAATCCTGATTGTTCAGTCAAATCACGATAAAACTCTAAGATCTGTTTCGGTTGCACTTCCTGATAGCGTTGACTGACCACAGATAAAGGGGCATGCGTGTCGGAACGATACAGAACCCGCTGTTCCTCATACGGCATAATGATGCTTTGACCACGTTCATTCTGTGCCATATAACTCACATCGGAAGATTCAATCCGCCAATCCATGCCTGCCTGCTCTGCCCAGACTTCAATGGATTGATGAGGACTGAGTTGATTCCCGAGGCCATGCCAAGGAGTTTCGCCCACATAGGCGATCTGTTCAATTTGATGTGCCATTGTTCATTTCTCCTCTGTGAGCTTATTGGAAGTTTTGGTTACAGTGGTGGCAGTGGTAATAACACATTGGAATGTGCTGTTTAGGTGAATCGAATAAGCTACTGAATACCCCACCGATCACAGCACCTGCAATTCCACCAAGCAATGGAGATAGCGGTAAAGGTAGGGTTTTAGAAATCGATGCGCCAATCGTGGCAAAGGAGGCTGATGCTGCAACCCCTGTCCCAGCTGAGCCATTCACCTGTTGATTCATCACTTGAACAATTTGATCAGAAAAACAGTAAGGACAATGTTTACTCATAAGATATACCTCTAAAATGAAAAAGGCTTACCGTATGGCAAGCCTCAGATTTTGAATGAAAGGGAAAAATAAACATTCAATCTTCATGTTAATGATATATATCTATGATTTTTTGGGATCAACGGTCTGCCGCTCTAGGCTTTAAGTGCCCTTTACTAAATTGCCTCTTTACCTTCACAGATGCTCTCAAGTATTGATTGTCTTTTTCAGGATCAGCCAGGTAGCTGATGGCGAGCCAAGCATTCTCGACCTCTTTTAAATTCCGCCTTTCGATCATTCCTATACCTAGTTGATTTAGGTCCTTGTAATATTTTTTATGGCTGACTTGATTACAGTTAAAGAATTGGCCATCTTCCTTTGTAATTTTTTCCAACCAAAGCTCGCCAATCGCTTGTGCTAAATAATCATCTTTAATCCGCAACGATCCGTTATAGATCACCAGCAGATGACAGTGATACCCTTTACTCTTCCCTCCCTGCTCTAAGCGATAGGCATAACCCACCTGATCTCTAAAGATAGTGTCCTTGTCCTGAATACGCCGTACCAATTTATTCACATCACGTTTAAATTGTTTTATATCTGGCTGAGCATTGAATCGATATGAAAGATCAACCCTGACCAGCAATAACTTGCGATGGTTTTGTACAAGATTATTAAAATACTCTTTCAAGTGTTTGCGGTTGCAACGGTTATTGCTGCTGAATTTATCAAGAAAGCATTCATGCTCTTCAATAAGCTCATTCTGAAAACAACTGAATGCTCTGCTGTTTTTAAAGACTTCTAGATTTTCGAAAGATGCATGCTCTGGCAATAATTCAAAGTAGGCTTGAACCAAAGGACTGTATTCACATTTTGGATCGTAGACCGCTTCAGCTGATCTTTTTAGTTCGTCATAGTCCGCTTTAAAGTAAGTCCAGCGGTATGTTCTTTTAGTCGCCTTAAGCATAAAGTTTTCAATTTCAAGTAAGGTTTGTGCTTCGTTCATGAGTATATTTCCTATGGTTGAGTAAACTCATAGGAATCACTGCTCAGTATTTTTTACACATAGACTGAAATATTGAACTCAATAAAAGACCTTCATCATTTGGGGATGATGAAGGTTCATGAAGAAGATTAAGTAATTAATAAATAATATTAAATATATATCCTAGCCTAATAAACTCAAAACACACTCACTCGACATCTCATAAAATTAAAAACGCTGCTTCTATAGCAAACTGTCGAAATTCTACAATTTATCCTATTTTTATAGAAAAGATTGAAGCGGAAGTTAGGTTTTTGTTTTTCTTAACTTTGCAGTTTTGCTAGGGCTCATTTTTACATTTTTTTTGATCAGCCACTTTGGTAGGGTTTGATAGATCTCATCATCCAGCAGATCTTGATAGACTGCAATTGGCGCAACATGATGAATAAAAATTTTTGCTAATTTTTTATGCGTTGTTTCAAGTATAAGCTGTGTGCAATTTAACTCTGGTACTGAATAAGCTAATTTCAATTGTTCCACTACACCATCAATACAATCACTGTCTCTCTTCTCTAAGCCATAGTTACGACAAGATTTTTTCCATGCTTCGGTTAAAGCATCTAGCAAATCAGGACACTGAGTTAAAACCTGTGCATTAAAGACAAATAAAACATTTGCGGCAAAGCCAAGGATTTTATTGGTAGTAGTTCTCTCTATGCCTTCCCAATAACCCAAATATCCTGTGATGAATGAAAAAGGTAAACTTTTTTTATTTATCTGCAACATATTTGAGAAAATTTTAGATAGGTCTTGTTGCGTAATCCTGTCTTTAGATTGCTCGGAGAATAAACATCGAATGATCACAACATCTTGCCGCATTGCAAAGCGCAACATTTCTTTAACCTTAATCAAACGTGTCTTGTGCCTTTGCATGTGAAGCAAATGACTACTTTGACCCTCAACAGGTTTTGCTGGCAACGTATTGATATATTTTTGGAAAGGAGTTCCATCAATAGTCAATGAATTCGATGAATCATTACAACCGATGCTTAATGTTGAACTTCTGTTCATATACGTTTTAATCACATCTTGCTCTCCCTTCGTCTCCTCCTTGAATTCAAACTTTGCAGGCAAAGCAGATTGGTTGTTTTTTATATTATTTTGAGGATGAAAAAACAACACTTCTTTAAATTGATACACTGCCAATAAATCTTCGATCTGCTTTTGATTTCTTTCTGCCTCTAAATCTATATATAAAAATCGATAGAGTAATCCCGAACTGTAAGAGTCCCCAATCTGGTTACGGAATACTGAAAAAAAGTGTGCCAGTGTTTTACTTATGAATTTACCTTGCAATTTCACTGCCAGTTCATGCAGCAATTCACGATTTTTAGAAATTTCAGCAAATTGAATAAGCTGTCTAGTCGCTATCTGTTCAAAAGAAACGGGGTCGCTCCATCTCTTGAACCGATAGTCTTTTACAAAAGGATAGAAACCAATAACGCTGGATTCCATAAATGTTAAAATAAAAAATTCTATTTTAATGACTAAATCAGTAAATTTAGACAACCCCCAAATCGCCAACTGCTCTGCAACAATCATTGAAGCCTGAGTAAAGTACTCATTGGAATTTTCAGATAAATGCTTCTGATCCCAAATCAGCTTGAATCGTTTAGACCCTTTAGATCCTTGTAATAAATTCCATAAACTTTGATAGTTTTCAAACTCATTACATTTCACCCAGAATAAATCGTGCTTCGGTAAAGTTCTTTTCAATGAATTATGCTTAGGTAAAGCTCTATTCAATAAATTGGGTAAGCCAGATAAAAGTTCTAAATCGGAAAGTTTCTCTCTTCTCTCCTTAGATTCAACTTGCACATAGCTCAACTGACCAAACTTCAATAGATGTTCAGCAAAATCGAAAACCGTTTCACGTATCAACCGACTAGAGTCATCATTTCCCTTTAATATAAAAAGCGTGTCGTCATGCATAGACGGTTCCAGCGCTCTAAATTTCTCATTTAAACACTGAACATCTATTTGCAGTCTCTTTGAAACTGATCGATCTATTTCTTTCTGTACGACTTGTCTAATTTTTTGTGCAATGTGATTTTCATTAGGGGAGTACTTTTTTTGTAGAAGGCAAACGACATAGTAGCTTTCACTCTCTTTTAACTTTGAACAACTCAAAGCCATGGCATGCTTTATCTCATCCAATTGACCAAAAGATTGGAAAACGTTCAGAAGCTCATTTGAATGGAGCTCATCAACATCGATTGAATGAATCACAACTCTAAAAGCAGCGACATAGATAAACCCCGTTTGATCTAAAATTGAATCAATCTCCGGATTAATTTTATTCTTCAACTGTTCTAGATTTGCTAAAACGACGTTACTGGAATTTAGCCGTGCATCGAGTAAGCATGATGTACTTTTATTGCCACGCCATTCAATATACTTTTTTAAAAAAGCCTCCGCATAGCCATCATCTGCAAAATGACTCTCCCCATTCACTCGGTTGTCTAAGCTTTGTGAATTCTGAGAATGAATGACCACACTTCCATTTTGAACACGCTGCACAAAACAATTAAATGCTCGACACTCGAAAAACTCATCCCCCACATTTCTGAATTTACTCATCTCTGGAAATACATGGACTTGTTTTAAAGCATCCAACAAAGAAGCGACGCTTTGAAATCTCAAATGCTGATCAAGATTACACACGCCATCCTCTAAGTTATCTATTAAATATGGGACAGCGAAATCCAAAAGCGCATAAACAGATATCAAAGGCAAAACCGAAAAAAATTCATTGCTATCAAACTTTGAATAACGCTCACCCTCATACAACA
Source organism: Acinetobacter sp. WCHAc060042 (assembly GCF_003231195.1). Taxonomy (NCBI): domain Bacteria; kingdom Pseudomonadati; phylum Pseudomonadota; class Gammaproteobacteria; order Moraxellales; family Moraxellaceae; genus Acinetobacter; species Acinetobacter sp. WCHAc060042. Next base: position 47,559 of record NZ_QKVN01000017.1, on the reverse strand, counting down.
CTTTTAACTGTTTAAAAAATGTAGACTTATATTTAGAATCATGAGTTATATTTTGCATACTTTAAAACTTAAGTTATTGTTTTTACGATTAACTATATAATAATAAATACAAGTTTAAAACTCAATTAAATTCGAACTATAAACAAATTTAAATATCATATTTAGTCCAAAAAAATTGAAGTTTTTCTATATTATTTCATCTAAAAAATTTAAATATTTTAAGGTTTTAAAAGTTCATACATAAAAAAACCACGCCTATAAGCGTGGTTTAGTTGTGGAATTAAAGCAGATTAACTCACCCAATTTCTTACCTGCTCCCCATACCACTCCATAATTTTTACCCGCTCATCCCAATACTGCGCTCTGTTATAAGCGGAACGAATTCTGTTTTGAGGAACATGAGCAAGTTGGCGTTCAATAGCATCGGGATTAAAGAGATTTGATTCATTCACGACTGTACTGAATAGCGATCTAAAACCATGTGTGGTCATTCGACCGGCATAGCCCGAACGTTTGATCACAGCCAAAATAGACTCGCTACGCATCGGTTCTGTATTGTTTAAACGATGTGGAAATAGTAGTTCCTGATTATGAGTAAGCCTCAAAGCCTTTAACTCAGTAATCATCATGTCCGTCATCGGTACACGATGTGGAAGTCGGTTCTTCATTCGTTCTTCAGGAATATCCCACTTACGCTCCTCCAAATCAAACTCTTCCCAACGTGCTTGCAGTAACTCACTGACCCGAACGCCTGTCAGCATAATCAGGACAATGGCATGGTGTGTTTGAGCATCGGCAGGATAAGCCTTAATACGTCTAAGAAATTCAGGCATCTCAGAGGTAGAAAGCGAAGCCAGGTTTTTGACTCTTTTATTCTTGAGGGCATAGACTAAATCACTTGCCGGATTATCATAGCGGTATCCATGGGCAATGGCATACTTCATGACCATACCACAGCGAGACAAGGTACGTTTTGCAATTTCAAGCGAACCTCTTGCCTCAATCTTCTTAATGATTTGCAGAATCTCAGGAGCCTGAATCTGGTTAATACGCTTATTAGCAAGAGCAATATAAAGCTCATCCAATGAAGCTCTAACATTACTAATATGCTTAGATGACCAGGTTTCTTTTTGATTATTAAACCAATCCTCTGCGACCTCCTTAAAGCAAGGCTGATCTTCTTCGACCTCAACTGTATTCTTAAGTTTATACCTCAGATCAAGCGCTATCTCTCTTGCACGCTTTAAACTCAGCTCAGGATATATACCTAATGCTTTGGACTTCCTTTGTCCATTCTCCGTATATCGGATAGACCAATATTTTTTCCCATTCGGATCGATTCGCAAAGACAGACCATTAGTATCAGAAAGGCGATACTGTTTTTCTTGAGGCTGTGCTTTTTTACACATCACATCAGTTAGCGACATATCTTTGTCCCACCTAATTAAACTTATTTAGTGGGTCAAATTGTCCCAATATTGACCCACACAAAGCAAAAATAGGGTCAAATCGCTTAGGATAGTATCGGATAATACAGCCAATAAAAAAGCCCTTAAACATTGAGTTTAAAGGCTTTTTTAGATTCCGATGGACTACTTCGGAAAGAATTTTGGTGGAGGTGGCGGGAGTTGAACCCGCGTCCGCCAGCACTACGCTCGAGAATACTACATGCTTAGATATCGTCTACTGTTTTAACTCTTTGTGACCCGACGAACAGGGTACAAATCGCGATCCTCTTAATTTAGTACAAAACCCCGAGGCTTGGTTTTATACGGACTTGTGTGCGTGCGCTTCAGTCGGACTCTCTAACCACAAGTATTCGGAGAGGCGGACAAGCTGCCCTTAGGCAGCTAGAGCGTATGATTCGTCGTTTGCGACTAAAAAATGCAAATTTGATTTACGAGAGAAAATGCGCTCTCGACATGCATCTATGAGTTTCATCACCAGCGTCGAAGCCAGAAACACCCCCAAAGTAGCGTCAATCATAGCATAGTTGCCAGAAAATACGATCTATTTTCTAAACAAACACACATATTGATGCGCTTAATTACATAATTGCGTTAATATTTTGGTTTTCAAGTCCAACAATAAAATAATTTATGAGCTACTTACTTGCACTCGACCAAGGAACCACTTCGAGTCGTGCCATTATTTTCAATGAACAAGGTCAAGTTCAGGCAACGGCACAACGCGAAACACGCATACACACCCCTCAATCTGGCTGGGTTGAACAAGATGCCCAAGAGATTTGGAGCTCACAAATTGCCGTTGTACAGCAAGCACTCGCCTCGGCTCGCATCCTTGCCAAAGACATTCAAGCCATTGGTCTCACCAACCAAAGAGAAACGACTGTCGTATGGGATAAACGCACAGGGCAACCACTTGCACCTGCCATTATTTGGCAAGATCGTCGTGCTTTTGAATGGTGCAACCAACTCCTTCAGCAAAACATGAGCCACAAAATTCAATCCAAAACAGGGCTTCGAATTGATCCTTATTTTAGTGCTGGAAAATTGGTATGGTTACTTGAACATGTCAACGGTCTCCGTAAATTGGCGACAGCAGGTCATGTAGCTTTTGGTACCATTGACAGTTGGCTCATTTGGAATCTGACTCAAGGCGCAAATCACGTCATCGAAGTTAGTAATGCATCTCGTACCATGCTGATGAATTTGAGTACCCAGCAGTGGGATGAAGAGCTATTAGAACTCTTTAATATTCCATCTACACTACTTCCTCAAATTATCAATTCAGATACCTATGTGGCCGATACTGCAACAGGACTACTTGGAGCCAATATTCCAATTACAGGGATTTTAGGTGACCAACAGTCTGCGCTGTTTGGCCAGTCTTGCTTTGAAAGTGGTACAGCTAAAAATACCTATGGCACGGGTTGTTTTATGTTGTTCAATACGGGGGACACCGTTCAGTACAGTAAAAATAAACTGCTTTCTACACTTGGCTGGAAAACGCAAAATCAAACCACTTATGCCTTAGAGGGTAGCGTATTTATGGCAGGAGCAATTGTGCAGTGGCTACGAGATAATTTAGGCATTATTCAAAAAAGTGGCGATGTCGAAAAGCTGGCTTGTACAGTTAAGGATACCGATGGCGTTATCCTTGTCCCTGCTTTTACTGGACTTGGTGCGCCACATTGGGACAGTGAAGCTCGTGCATTACTATGTGGAATGTCACGTGGAACCAACAAAGCCCATATTGCACGTGCAGCTTTAGAATCTATTGCTTTCCAAGTCTCAGATGTACTGACCGCCATGCAAGCCGATATTCAGCAACCACTCAAAGAATTACGTGTCGATGGCGGTGCGAGTCAAAATGATATGCTTATGCAGTTTCAGGCAGACATTTTAAATGTGCCTGTTTTACGCCCTAAAATGCAAGAATCTACAGCATGGGGAGCTGCTGCCATGGCAGGTTTAAGGTCTGGTATCTTTTCTAACTTAGATGAAATTGCACAGTCTTGGCAACTTGAGCGTGCATTTGAACCCCAAATGAGCTCAGATCAACGTGATTTTCACTTACAGCAATGGCAGTCTGCATTAGAACGTGCAAAGTCTGAAATTTAATTCCTAATTCTATCGAATAAAATCTAGGGTTGAAAAAGAACATGCCAGTCAGTTCCTTAACTGACTGGCATGTTCTTTTTCAAGTGAATTTTTATGGTCTCAGTGTGCATGCCCTCCACCACCGACACCCAATTTAGGTTTAGGGCAAAGCCAAATAATGGCAGCAGCGAAAAGAAATACTAATGCTAAGATCAGAAAAATATAGTTTGCGGATAAGGTTAATGCTTCTTTATCGACTAGACTCGAAATATAAGCTAAAGCACTCTCCGAACTCATCCCCTGCTGTATTAACAGGGATTGGGTCTGGTCTGTATGTAAACTACCTACCATTTCACTACGTGCAACTTTAGTGTGGTCATCCCAAATGGTAACAGCAACTGATGCCCCAATTGCCCCTGCCATGGTTCTTAAAAAGTTCATTAAACCTGCGGCAGATGCCATTTCATGTGGCAACACAGACGATAATGCCATATTCGACAGAGGAATAAAGAAGAAAGGCACAGCAAAACCTTGCAAGATTTGTGGTAATGCCAATGCGAAAAAGTCTGCGTCTGTGGTCCAGAATGAACGCATCAACGTCACCCCACCCAAGATACTCAAACCAAAACTCGCCAGTGCTCGTTGGTCATATTTGGTTGCTAGCTTTGCCACAACTGGCGACATGGTTAAACTACCAAACCCCATAGTTGCAGTTAAATAACCTGCCCAAGTTGCGGTATAACCCAAATTGATCTGTAGCCACTGCGGAATCAGCACAATACTGCCGAAAAAAGCACCAAAACCAAAGGCCAATGCTAAAACAGAAATAGTAAAACTACGGTATCTAAAGATTTGGATATTCACCACTGGATGTCGTTCGGTCAGCTCCCAAATGGTAAAGATCACCAGACCAATCACAGCGGTTAAAGCCAATACCACAATCACAGGGCTATTGAACCAGTCACGTTCATGCCCCAGATCGAGCATGAGTTGTAATGCCCCAATCCAAAGCACCAATAGCAATAAGCCCCCCATATCAATTTTCAGTTTTGCTGTTGCTGTTTCTGCTGGTTTTAATAAACGCATTGCTGCAAATGCACAGAAAATACCGACTGGAATATTGATAAAGAAAATCCAATGCCATGACATGTTGTCACTGATAGTTCCGCCTAAAATTGGACCCAGAATTGGACCAACCACTGTCGTCATTGCCCACATACCCATCGCTTGAGATTGTTTCTCAGGAGGGAAAATTCGCATCAGCAACATCTGACTAAGTGGCATGATCGGACCACCAAATAGACCTTGACCGATTCGGCAAAAAACCAACATTTCTAAACTGGTTGATAAACCACACAGTACTGAAAATACCGTGAAGCCTATTAGGCTTAAAATGAAAATTTTGACCCCACCGAAACGACCTGCAAGCCATCCCGTTAAAGGAACGCATATTGCCTCAGCCACAGCATAGGAGGTGATCACCCATGTCCCTTGCGAACTCGATACAGCAAGGCTTCCCGTAATATGAGGCACAGAGACATTGGCAATCGTCATATCTAGCACGACCATAAAGTTGGCCAAAGCAAGAACAAAGGCTGCCAGCATGAGGCGACCACCTTTTAAGTCGCCATAGGGAACGTAGCTATTCATAAGCAACTACTTCGATTTCAAGTCGATTTGAGCTTCCATAGATAAGCCAACACGTAAAGGGTGCTCAGTCAGTTCTTTCGGGTCAAGTTGGATACGCACAGGCAAGCGCTGTACGACCTTGATCCAGTTTCCTGTCGCATTTTGAGCAGGAATCAATGCAAAGGCAGAGCCCGTACCGCCTGAAAAGCCCAAGACTGTGCCATGAAATTCAACCGAATCCCCATATAAGTCTGAGGTTAAAATAGCCTTTTGACCTGGACGTACATTTTCAAGCTGACTTTCTTTAAAATTCGCATCGACATATAACTGTGAAATAGGAACCAACATCATGAGCACTGAACCCGGTGCCACACGTTGTCCAACTTGGATTTTCCGGCTTGTCACCACACCATCAAAAGGCGCTTTTATTTCTGTACGTTCTAGGTCTAACAAAGCTTGTTTTAATTTTGCTTGTGCCACTAAAACATCAGGCATCGAGTTTTCATTGCTACCCTGAATTAAGGCTTCATTGGCAGCCAAATTGCTTTGCGCAGCTTTTTGGCTCGACTTTGCTTGAGCTAAACCAGCCTGTGCCAAGTTATAGCCGGCTTGTGCATTATTAAATGTGGCTTGTGCAGTACTCAACTCTTCTTTGGAAATTGCCCCTGTTGCACTCAACTGCTGGCGACGGTTCAAGTCATCCTGTGCTTTATTTAGCTCAGCTTGGGCTTTAGCCACTTGCGCTTCAGCACTGTGAATGGCGTCATCACTCACAAAGACTTGCGAGTTTAAAGAGCTACTGTTGGCGGCACTTTGTTTATATTGGCGCTGTGCTTTAAGTAATTCAGCTTGAGCTTGGGCTACAGCAATTTCAGCATCACGATGATCCACTAAAACCAGCACATCACCTTTTTTCACATTCTGAGTATCACTGACCAAGACTTTTTCAACTTGACCTGTCACCATAGAGGTAATGGATGCCGTTTCTGCACCCACATAAGCATTGTCTGTAGAAACTGAATGTTGAAAAAACAGTTTCCAAACCAAGTATAAAACGGCAGCAATAATCAGAATTAGAGCAACAAAAGTTAAACTTTTCTTCCGTTTTGCTTTCAGTGTTTGATCACTAATTTGATTGGCTGTATCAGTATCTGGCAGTGTATTTGAGGCATCTGTCATTGATTTTTCCTAAATCTAACAGACTTGGTCAGCCGGCATCATCCCTTCTAAAGGGACATCAGACAAAAAACTTGTCTGCATTGGTGTCGATGAGAAAGTCACTATAAAATTTGATGCATTTTACGATTAGATAATCATATTTTGAGAATATAATTTGCAACTGCACAGTCTTTTTTAGTTTTTAGCACCCAACTTCCTGCTGAGTGCTATAAATTTCACTTAATTATTAGTCGTTTAGTCATATAGGCCTAATATGCATACGAAGCAATAGCTGTTGCAATCGCTCGATCTTCATCATTCACCATGGTCATACGCATCGTACAACCTTTACGCCCCAATCTCAGGGTTTCAGCACGTGCAATAAAATATTTTCCACGTCCCGGCGCAAGATAATCAACCCGCATATCTACTGTCGCTAAACGTGATACTTTTTTGATGGTATCTGCAATCGTGTCAGGTTCGGCTTTTTTATACAGCTCCCCCATCGCCACAATACCGCCAACACTATCCAAGATCGTTGCAGCCACGCCACCATGTAAAATCTGGAACGCGACATTACCAATTAAGTAATCCTGCATATCTATATAGGCTTCAATCTGTCCATTCACTACACGCATGCTCATACTGTTGTGCTTAAAAAATGGCGATGCATTAAAAGCCTTGACCAATTGCTCAAAAACCACATCAATATCCACTTTCGCTCCTAAGTGTATGCTGCCCGTCCAGCTTTTTTCACCACTATTCATAACACCCTGCTTTAGCATGCAAACAATAAAAACCTATCCAAATCTGCCCAAAACCACCAGATAGGTCTACAATACTGACCTAGTTTAATACTGATTATCGAGATTTTTATGACCTATACGTTCAATCGTCCCGCGTTTCCCGCTACTCGCATGCGTCGTATTCGTAAAAATGAACATCTGCGCTCTATGGTCCGTGAGACTCATTTAACGCCAGATCATCTCATCTATCCAGTATTTGTCCTGCCAGGACAGAAGCAAACCCAAGATATTCCCAGTATGCCAAATATTCAGCGCTTATCTGCTGACTTACTTTTAAAAAAGGCGGAGCGTTTACTTGAACTTGGTGTATCGAAACTCGCACTATTTCCAGTGACTCCTCAAGAAGATAAAAGCCTCAGTGCCGAAGCAGCATGGCGTGAAGATGGTTTGGTTCAAAACACGCTACGTCTGCTCAAAAAAGAATTGCCTGAAATGGTGCTGATTACCGATGGTGCACTTGATCCATATACCACGCATGGTCAAGATGGCATTATTGATGAAACAGGTTATGTACTCAATGACGAAACCGTTGAGGCACTAATTAAACAAGGCTTAAGCCACGCGGAAGCGGGTGCTGATATTTTCGCACCCAGTGACATGATGGATGGTCGTATCGGTGCCATCCGTCAAGCCTTTGAAGCCAATGGCCATATCTACACCTCGATCATGGCCTATTCAGCAAAATATGCATCAAGTTTCTATGGTCCTTTCCGCGATGCAGTCGGTTCATCGAGCAACCTTAAAGGTGGCAACAAATACAACTATCAAATGGATGTCGGCAACCGCGCAGAAGCCTTACATGAAATCGCCCTTGATATTCAAGAGGGCGCGGATATGGTAATTGTCAAACCAGGTATGCCTTATTTGGACATTGTTCGTGAAGTCAAAGACACTTTTGGCGTCCCGACTTTCGTTTACCAAGTCAGTGGTGAATATGCCATGCTTGCCGCAGCCATTCAAAATGGTTGGTTATCGGACAGCGTGATTATTGAATCACTGATGAGTTGCCGCCGCGCAGGTGCCGATGGCATCTGGACCTATTTTGCAGAAGAAGCGGCACTCAAACTGAAAGACATGAAGTAAAAGAAATACACCAGAAGGATTGAGTTGCAATGCATATTGCCATTATTGGTGCAGGTATCAGTGGATTACTGACAGCGCTTGAGCTGATTGAACACGGTTGTTCAGTGGAGATTTTTGACCAACAACAAGCAGGACAAGCGGCCTCATGGGCAGGTGGAGGTATTCTCTCTCCGATGTACCCGTGGCGCTATCCACAAAGTGTCAATGACCTCGCCAAATATGGCAAAAGCATGTATCAAGCATGGAATGAAAAAATTAGCCCCGTTTCAGGGATAGATTTTGAAATCCATGAAACAGGTATGCTAATTTTTGACGAAGCTGATTTTGATATTGGTCTAAATTATCAAGAACAACATCAGGAACCGATGCAGCAGTGTGAACTTTTACAACGCACGCAACTGGAACAGATCAATCCACGTATTTCAACGCGCTTTCAACAAGCCATCCATTTTCCACAGTTAGCTAACGTCCGCAATCCCCGACTGCTCAAGTCGATTGTGGAATATCTCAAACAGCTATCACAAGTCACTTTCCATGAGCAAGCATGGGTACATAGGTTTGACATAGTCAATCAGCAAGTTCAAGGGGTAAAAACTGCTGATGGTCAAAGTTATCATGCAGATCATGTGGTGATTGCAACAGGCGCATGGTCACAGCACTGGTCCGAACAACTCCAATGCAGCATTCCAGTGAACCCTGTACAAGGGCAAATGTTGCTGTTTAAAACCCCTGAAAACTGGCTCCCAACCATGTGTATGAATCAAGTCATGTATCTGATTCCACGTTTGGACGGTCATATCGTTTGTGGTTCAAGCATGGCGGATGTCGGTTTTGACCAACGTCCTTCTCTACAAACCCAGCAAAATATTTATAAAGCCTGTTTGGACATGGTGCCTGAACTGGCCGATTTTCCCATTGTGAAGCATTGGGCGGGTCTACGCCCAAGTTCGCCAACGGGCGTCCCTTATATCGGCCCCTTCCCTGAAATAGCCAATCTCTGGGCAAACTTCGGTCACTATAGAAATGGTCTATGTATGGGGCCTGCATCTGCACGACTGCTACGAGAATTGATGTTAGGCCAAAACTTAACGGTTGATGCGACTGCCTATACTCCAGAACGTTTAGCACATTTTGCGTGATGATGCTTCGCCACAATCAGGCTTTGGGCTGAATGAGATGAAGCAATGCTTCTTTTAAAGTCGGATACTTAAACTCAAATCCCTGTGCTTTCAATGCTTCGGGGCGAATAAATTGACCATTCAACACCAGTTGAGACTGCTCGCCTAAAAGTAACTTCAACACAAAAGCGGGTAAAGAAAGTACAGGTCTACGTTTTAGAATTTGCGCTGCAGTTTGTGCAAATGCTGACTGAGTGACTTTTTCTGGACTGACGACATTAAAGACTTGTGCAGTGGTTTCATGCAACATTAGAAACTCAATCGCTCGCAGCACGTCTTGAATATGCACCCACACCACAGGCTGCCGCCCCGAACCAATACGTCCACATAAGTTCATTTTGATCGGAAACAACATTTGCGGCAAAATGCCAGCCCCACGTCCAAAGACCACACCTAAACGAATAATTTTGGTATTTTGCGATGTGTCTTGCCGTGCAGATTGTTCCCATTTTTGACACAACTCTGACATAAAAATAGACTGCGGCGCTGACTGCTCATTACAACACTCTGTCCATTGTTCAGTCGGATCGATACCATAATAGCCCACCGCTGAACCTGAAATAATACATTTCGGTTTAATCTTTCTTTTAGCGAGATATTGATAGAGCATCGTCGTCGTTTCAACACGACTGGCGATCAGCTTTTGTTTGCGGGCATCTGTCCAACGCCCCTGAGCAATACTTTCCCCAGCCAAATTCACCACATAATCAATGCGATCATGCTTGAGTTCTTCTAAAGCTCGAATCCAAGTTAAATGTGGGTGAATTTTAGGCAAATTTTTCTGTCGACTTAAGCCGATCACTTCATAATCTTTTTCTAATAAATAATCGAGCAAGTTTGAACCAATAAAACCACTTGCTCCTGTCACCAATACACGTTCTTTTTGCATAGCGTGATCTCAAATGATGCTTTTGATCAAACTATAGCATTTAGAAGAAAGCTTTACGATTAATCGATTATTTTTGCTGCCATACGCTCTGCTTGTTTGCCATAAAACCAGTACGTTAGCACATACAGCGGAATCGCAATCAATAAAATCAGAATCACCACCATACTGATAAATTGCGGTTGTTGGACGTAGAGCATAAAGTTTTGCCAAACTTCAGCATCTCCCTGCGCAAAGATAAATAAACCTAACATGAGAAAGGCAAAGTTATAGCTCCAAAAAATCAGACTAAAACCTAAAGTGAATTTTTTCCGTTCTACTTGGGTTGGCGCACGGCGTTGTTGCTTAATAAATTTAAGTAAAACCCAAATCATGGCCACCAAATAAGGTACAGCCGTTAATACCGTTCCCATCCCTGTCGGAAGTAGAGCAGCGAGTACACCACAGATACAACTAAAGACAAAACATATGAAAAAAAACCAGAGAAAATATCGTATTAGCGAAATCATAGCGCTACTTTAAACCCAGCCAAAAAATCATTATAAAAAAAATTCAGTTTTTTTTCATTTTCATGTCAACCAATCGAAGTTGATGTGCGTTAATTAGGGTACAAGGTCGCAGCAACCGTCAACATTGTACCGGCATCCACAATACGTACGGTGACCTTTCCTAGAGCAATAAGATTGGCTCCAAATTTAAATGTTGTCAGCAGCCGACATTTAAGCGTGAAGCAGTTTTCTTTGACCGACGATTTCATCATCACTCGAATCGTCGGTCTTTATTTTTTTGAGGACTGATTTTTCAGTGCTCCCTCACCTCAATAGATCAAGAAGCCCTTAAAAGTTAATATGAGTTTAAGTGCTGGACGTCTTCTGCATCCTGAATGACATAACCATTACGTCCCCGCTCTTTGGCCAAATAGAGATTCTGATCGACCTCTTTTAAAAAGGCCATTTTGTCATTTTTTTGCGTTGGGATAATGGTCTTCACTCCTAAACTGACCGATAAACGCTGATCCAATGGTGATGTACTATGGCAAATATCAGCGGTACGGATACTCTGTAAAATACGCTCCACCACTTCAATTGCAGACGCTTGTGTTGTATCAGGCAATATCAAAACAAACTCTTCCCCGCCAAAACGTGCGACCAAATCACGTGGTCGTGAGACACTTTTTTTCAGTATTTGTGCAATTTGTTTCAGACAAGCATCACCGAGAAGATGACCATTATGATCATTGTATTGTTTAAAATAATCGATATCCAATAACATGAGGGTCAAAGGTTGCTGTTCACGCTGGGCATTGAGCCACTCACGTTGGTAGCTATCTTCAAAGAAGCGACGGTTGGCAATCTCCGTCAGACCGTCTTGATACGAATATTCTTCTAGTTGTTTTTTCAGTGTTTCTAATTCTTGTTCCTGTTTTTTACGCTCCGAAATATCGAACATAAATCCAACCAAACTATCGACTTCCCCATCTGGTTTTCGCACTACATGCACCACATCACGAATCCAAATATATTCTCCATTGATGGTCAGTGCGCGATAATCCGCCTCATGATCAACCCCCGAAATCGACTGTGCCACACAAAAATCAACCACCCATGCACGATCATTTTCATGCATTCGCATCGCCCAATCTTCGACTGTTCTCCACGAGTCTTGCTTCCAACCCAGCACTTTTTCAATTTGTGGGCCAATATAACTAAACTTTTTGGTACCCCAATCAATACTCCAAGGAATAGCAAGTGTTGATTCAATCAGCGTCTTATACACCAGATCATTCACAATACGGGGCGAATTGAAAATAGAATCAGACATAGTTATGTTCTCCTTATACCCTGTCCTACTCAATACATGACTTATTTTTTAGATATTCTTCATAAATCATTCTTATAAAGTCTCAAAATTGAATCAGTGATCGATGTTCACATTTCATTTACGACTTCGACACGATATACAATTTCACAGAATTACATAATACCCCATTAAAAGAACATTTTTTAATCAAAATTTATCTTTTTACTATGGTGTTAATCAAATAAACCCATCACATTCTTTTTCACATAATCGCTCAATAGTTTTTCTGTGCAATTCAACTTAAAAATAGGCACTCAACTATCAGGTCAAAGATTGTCGTCGTAGCGACAATTATCCATCGCATAATTTTGATTTATGTTAGCTTATAGCTCTATTGCGCTTTGAGCTTGGGGTATCTATGGCTGTTCGTTTTTTTCATACATCTGATTGGCATTTGGGACAGTTTTTTTATAACCATTCCCGTCAGTATGAACATGAACAGTTTTTAGCATGGTTACTGGAACAAATCAGTGCAAGACAGCCAAATGCGCTTTTGATTGCAGGAGACATTTTCGATGTCATCAACCCTGCATCGTCCGCACAAAAGCAACTCTATCAGTTCTTAGCAGATGCGCATGCACGTGCACCGCATATGCAAACCCTGATGATTGCAGGCAACCACGACTCAGGCTACCGAATTGAACAAGTTGAACCGTTACTGGCCAAATACAATGCCAAAGCGGTGGGAGTGATTCATAAAAATAGTCAACAGCAGATCGATCTTGAGCATTTATTGGTGCCAATTTTAGATGAGCAACAAAATACTGTGGCATGGTGTCTGAGCCTGCCCTTTTTACGTCCTGCTGAAATTACAGGCTTTAATGAACACACCACCAATAGCCAAAATGCGATTGCCTATTTGCATCAACAACTGATTGCTGAGGCCAAAGCCCGCAAAACAGCAGATCAAGCCATGATTTTAATGTCTCATGCACATATGCAAGGCGGCGAAACCTCTGACTCTGAGCGTCCTATAGTAATTGGGAATGAAGAAGCACTCTCCACGACATTATTTGATGAAATCATTGACTATGTGGCACTCGGGCATTTGCATAAACCGCAAAAAGTCGGTGAAGAGCATATCCGCTATAGTGGCTCCCCGATTCCACTATCTTTTAGTGAAATTAACTATAAACATCAAATTGTTGAAGTGACACTTGATCCCACACAAAACGATTCATCCCGTTTTCAATTGAATGTTTTAGCAATACCACGAAGTATTCAACTGCATAAAATACGCGGTGAACTCAATGAAGTACTGGAAAAGCTGCAAGCACTGCCTCAAGGTGCCATCCCAGAGATTGATCAACGTGAATATGTCGATATTGAATACCATACTACTGTTCCACCGCAGCCCAATTTAAGACAACAATTCGAAGAGGCTCTACCCAAAGACCGTTATCGTTTAGTCCGTATTTCACGTCAATATTTAGCGACTGAGCAAGACCCCAATGCACCCGCTAAAGTAAGTTTAGAACCACCCACACCAGAAAAACTGTTTCAGCAAATTTGGGAAAAACAGGGTTATCAGCATGATGCCGCTGTGCTACAGGATTTTATGAGTTTAATGCGTGAAGCTGAACAATCCCTTGAAGATGGACACGAGGCTTAAAGGTTTACTATGAATATTGTTTCCATTCGAATAAAAAACCTTGCTTCACTTTCTGGCGAACACTTGATTGATTTTGAAAGTGATCCTTTAGCCAGTGCAGGGCTTATTGCCATTATAGGGAAAACAGGTGCAGGCAAATCTACCATTTTAGATGCAATGTGTTTGGCACTGTTTAACCGTATTCCACGCCTCAAAGACAGCGACGGAAAAATTCAAGATGTCGATGGCTCAGAACTACTCACCAATTCCCCACTGACCGTACTGCGTCGTGGTACCGCGCATGGTTATGCTGAACTTTGCTTTATTGCACAAGACCAAAAACGCTATATCGCTCGATGGGAATTGAAACGTTCACGAGAAAAAGCTGACGGGAAACTACAAAACGTACAGCGCTATTTAAAATGTGTCACCGATGGTGTCGTTGTTGCGGATAAAGCCAAAGCCGTCGATGAAAACATCAAACGTATTACCCAGTTGAGCTTTGAACAATTCACGCGCGCTGTTCTACTGGCACAATCCGAAGTTACTGCTTTTTTAAAAGCACGAGACAATGAGCGCGGCGAATTATTGGAATATCTCACCAATTCGGCTATTTTTGGCAAAATTGGACAACTGGCTTATGAGAAAACCAAACTGGTCGCGACTCAGCGCAAAGAGCTAGAAAATGTATTGGGTCATATTGAACTGTTAACCGATGAGCAAGTTGCAGAACTATCCGCACAATTCCAACATAGTGACCACAGCTATCAACAACTCGAAGCCCAAAAGTCACAACTGCAAAAACAACAGCAATGGTTTGAAAGCAAGCAGAAACTCGACAGTGAAATCATCATTAAACAACAACTGGTCGAAGCACAGTATAAGTTACAACAGGAATTAAACCCTGAGCGTGAACGCTTGGCTCGTTTAGAGATCTTCTCAGAAGTTAGACCTATGCTGTTCCAACAACAACAGCTACTTCAAACCAAACAACAACTGCTGCCCCGCCTGCAAAAACAACAACAGTTATTTGATCATTTACTCACGCAATTTGAGACTGAAAAAGCTCAATTCATACAAGCTGAAACGGCAGTGAATGAACTACAACAGTTTGAAAGTACCCATCATGATGCATTGAATGATGTACGTAAATGTATTCAAGAACGTGATTTTATCGGGGCTGAGTTTAAGAAAGCTCAGGAAAAATTGCAGGCTTTAGAACAGTCTAAGCTCCCCCTAACCCAGCAACAACAAAAGCTTGAACAGCAGATTCAGCACATTGAGCGTCAGCAAACCGAGTGTAAGCAGCAACTGGAAAGTTCACAACAGTTTACAAGCTTAGACCAAGGCCTCAGCGCCCATGTCCAACAACTCGAACAGTTTATTCAACAATACCAAAACATTGAATATCAACTCGGACAACAAGCTCAAGTAGAACAGCAACTGTCAGAACAAAAGGTAAAATTACAACAGTCCATACAACAGTTTGGTCACATCGAAGAGCTGGAAGTTAAAATTGCGCATGCACAGCAGCAACGAGAGTTGAAGATCAATCAGCTCAGTCAAATTGAGCAAATTCAGCAAAAAGTTCAACAGTTTTTTGAATTGAAGACTGATATTGCACAACAGCAAGAACAGCTCAACAGTGCTCAAACTCAGCAACAAGCCTTACAACAGCATACGCTGCAAGCAGATCAGGCTTTTCAATCAACCAAAAGTGAACGCATCCAACTACAACAAGTTTTACAACAGCAACGGCTTTTACATGCTGAGAATGTTGAACATTTACGTGCTGAACTCCAAGAGGGCGAACCTTGTCTTGTCTGTGGAAGTACATCACATCCTTATAAAATGGAAGATACTGCGCTCTCCAAAGCCCTGTTTGAGCTTCAACAACAGCAGGAACAACAAGCAAACCAAAAAGAGCTCGAAAGCTTTCAAGCTTGGCAGCAAGCACAGCAACAACTCACCAAACTCAATGCAGAAATAGAACAACGCAAAACACTAATCCAGCAACTTTCTGAAAAAATCAGCCCATTACAAAGCGTGCTGATTGCACACGGTAAAACAGCAGATATTGCACTCGACCTGACACAAACAAAATCAGAAATAAACATGCAATTTGAGCAGATCATTCAGCAACATGCGCTCGATCTACAGCAACTCAAACAGCAATCTGAGCAGTGCCAACATAATATTAAAACCCAGCAATACTGCATCCAAAACATTCAACAGACTGAACACTTGCTACACACAGCAAATAGTTTGCAAAAGCAAGTTCAACACATTGCCCAGTATTTATCTGATGCTGAAAAAACAGTTTGGCAACAACAGACTAGCTTGGCTGCACAGCAACTGTTAGTACGTCTAAAGACTCGTGCACAGCAACTAGAACAACTGGAACAATGGCGTCAGCAACTCGATCAGACCAATCAACAGCTCAAGACCAATCAACAGAATCTTGATCACACGAGCCAACACATCAGAGAAACCGCTGAACGGCTTAGTGAGATCAAACAAAAAGGACAGCAGAATACAGAAATAGCCAATCAATTGATCCAACAGATGACAGGCTTAACGGGTATTAAAGCCAACGAATGGCTTATTCAACACGATCATCAGCGCCAACAGACACAAAGCCATTACCAACAGATCAAGCAACATTTTGAGCAATTACGTCATCAATTTGAGCAAGACAAAAGTCAGCTAGAACAACTTCAAGCACAATTACAGCAAAACCAAAGTAGTGCAGATGATGTGGAAAATACAATCCAGCATTGGCTCAAAGAACATCCTAAGTTTGAACTGCAAGACTTAAAAGCGCTTGCTGAAATTAACCCTGCACAAGTGCAACAGATCCGTCAAAAATTACAGCATGCTGAACGCCTACTGAATGAAGCCGATGCTGCTTTGAAAACCATACAAGAACAATTGCAAGAACATCTCAAGTACCAACCTGAGATTGATCCACTACAGTTAGAGCAACACATGCAGGAGCATCAGTCTGCACTCAATAATCAATTTGAAATACGCGATCAGCTCAAACTGAAACTTGAGTTACATCAGCAAAATGTGGTGAAACAAAAACAATTTGTCGATCAAATTCAAAACATTCAACAAGAAGAACATCGTTGGGGGAAAATATCAGGTCTGATGGGCGATGCTACGGGCAAGAAATTCCGTGATTATGCACAGCAATATAATCTTGATATTTTACTGGAACATGCGAACCAACAGCTCAACCAACTCTCACAGCGTTATACCTTAAAGCGTTTGGATCACTCGCTCAGTCTAGCTATTATTGATCATGACATGGATGGAGAAACCCGCTCCGTTGCATCACTCTCAGGAGGCGAGTCTTTCTTGACTGCCCTTGCCCTATCTCTTGCCATCGCCAATATGGCCTCGGGCTCAATGAAAATCGAATCGCTGTTTATCGACGAAGGTTTTGGAACTTTAGATGCATCATCGCTACACATGGTCATGAATGCTCTCGATCAACTACAAAACCAAGGCCGTAAGGTGGTGCTGATTTCACACATCCAAGAAATGCATGAACGTATTCCTGTCCAAATCCAAGTTAAAGCTCTAGGCGCAGGTGCCAGTACCATTGAGGTGGTGGGATAATTTCAACTTTTTTAATGGTCTAAGTTTGATCTTTTTTTTAAGATACAGTTCCCTGCTAAAAATAATAGGAGCATCCTACTTAATGTAAGTGCTCCCACTAAACGCCATTTCAATAGAGAAAGCAGAACGCCAACTTTTAATCCGCTGGGAATGCTTTTGGTGGTGGTGCATATTTAGATGCATCAGTTGCCTTGTCCACTGCCGCAGCAGACTCTAACGGATAAATGACTGTACCAATCACACCTGTATTTTGGATGGAACCATGAGCTGAATTTGCCGCATAAGCCTCTTCAGGTCGACTAAAGGTAAAAGATGCCACCGCGGAGTCGCTCTTACGGAAACCTTCAATGATCAGCTCACCCTGTGGACGAAGCACATAACCTGAGTTGCTACGAGATGCGGAACGCCCATTAATCACATCTAAACCATCCACACTGGCAACCACTTCAAAGGTGCTATTGCTATGGTTTTGGTATTTGAGTTGATAACTTTGTCCATCTTTGCCAGATAAATAATACTGCTGACCATCTCGAAATAAAGGCAGTGGACGCTGTGCATCATTTATAATTGAAAAACTGATTTTTCCGGCCGCCAAAGAAATACTATTCACCGCTTTGCCTGTATATGTTTTACTGGCATAGCGAACTTGTGATTCAGCAATTGGACTGCTGGATAAACGTTTTAAATTCACTTCTGTTACGTTTGAACGAAGCTCATCACCCCATTTCGTACCCAATTTTTCAGCTCGAGAAACCGTCGCGTTTAATGCTGTTGGTTCAGCTGTCACTTCCTCCATGTGAGTATTTGTACTACTACACGCTGCCAAAAATAAACTCAGCATCAGAGAGAGAAATAAATAAATTTTTTCCATTTTTGGGTTCATCCTAAATGCAGTTTTTATCATTGTCAGAGTGTCTGTTCCAATAACTCAGTAACTTAAATCTACAAGCAATTCAATCAGTTTAAATGAAGCCTATTTTTTCAGCAGCGTTTTAGTTTTATAAAATTGTAAGTTAAGTCTTCTCAGCATATTTGAATACCAAGAAGCTTTTTTGACCTTAATGCCTCAACAGCTCAATGTGGTGAATAGTCTCTCGCCCCAAACAAAGCTGTTCCAACACGTACCATGGTTGAACCCGCAGCGATTGCCTCATTCATATCTGCCGACATCCCCATACTAAGCGTATCCCAGTCTTCTGGATGTGCATGCTGTGCTTTCACTTGCTCAAATAGCACTTTCGCCGCCGTAAAAGCCTGCACATTGTTTGGTGCTGGAATGACCATCAAACCACGCAGTTTGATGTGAGGCAACTGACTAATGCTTTGTACCAGCTCAGCAACCTCGTTAGGTTGACAGCCATCTTTGCTGTCCTGACCATCAATGTTAACCTGTAGACAAATATTTAAGGCTGCTTGGGTGGCAAGTCGCTGAGTCGATAACCGCTCAGCAATAATTAAACGATCTACCCCATGCACCCATGCAAATTTTTCAGCCAAATGTTTGGTTTTATTGCGTTGTACATGTCCTATAAAATGCCATTCAATATCTAAATCCTGTAACACCTCAATCTTCTGCAGAGCCTCTTGCAGATAGTTCTCACCAAAGGCACGTTGACCGCAAACGTACATGTCTCGTAACACTTCACTTGGATGTGTTTTCGAAACGGCTAAAAGCTGCACAGATTGCACATCACGCCCTGAAACCTCACAGGCCTGCTGAATTTGGGATAACACATGTTGACGTGAGTTTTGCAGGATATTCATTGACGAGGGTCTCATTTCAGTCATCTTTTTTGCTTTGCCTTTCAACAAACTGTTGGTTAAGTTGTTTGAAAGCCTTATTATTCTATCAAAATAATTAGCATTTATATGATCTCGGGGAAATTATGGATATCACAGAATTACTAGCCTTTGCTGCTAAGAACGGGGCGTCAGATTTACACTTATCTGCGGGTATGCCACCGATGATTCGTGTCGATGGTGAGGTTCGTCGAATTAATTTACCAGCTTTAGAACACAAAGAAGTGCATAAGTTGGTTTATGACATCATGAATGACAAACAACGTCGTGATTTTGAAGAATTATTAGAAACAGACTTTTCCTTTGAAGTCCCGGGCATTGCACGTTTCCGTGTGAATGCATTCAACCAAAACCGCGGTGCTGGTGCTGTATTCCGTACTATTCCCTCCAAAGTTCTGACTATCGAAGACTTGGGTATGGGACAAATCTTTAAAGATATTTGTGAATTTCCACGTGGTATCGTACTGGTAACAGGTCCGACTGGTTCGGGTAAATCAACTACACTGGCCGCTATGGTTGACTACATTAACGACAACCGTTATGACCATATTTTAACCGTTGAAGACCCCATCGAATTTGTGCACCAATCAAAAAAATGCCTCGTGAACCAACGTGAAGTGCACCGTGACACACATGGCTTTAATGAAGCACTACGTTCTGCTCTGCGTGAAGACCCTGATATTATTCTCGTAGGTGAGATGCGTGACCTTGAAACCATTCGTTTGGCACTCACAGCAGCTGAAACAGGTCACTTGGTCTTTGGTACATTACATACCACCTCTGCTGCAAAAACGATTGACCGTGTGATTGACGTATTCCCTGCTGAAGAAAAAGACATGGTTCGTGCCATGCTATCTGAATCGCTACAGGCCGTCATTTCTCAAACCTTACTCAAGAAAAATGGCGGTGGACGTGTTGCCGCACATGAAATCATGATTGGTATTCCTGCCATTCGTAACTTAATTCGTGAAAACAAAGTGGCACAGATGTATTCTGCTATTCAGACTGGTGCAAACTACGGCATGACCACACTGGACCAAAGTTTGAAAAATTTGGTCACTAAAGGGGTGATTAGTCCACAGACCGCACGTACTGCTGCTAAACAACCTGAAACATTCTTATAAGAAAACAATGGATTTGGGGTAGAGATATGGATTTTAACGACTTACTCAATTATATGATTCAACAAAAAGCGTCAGATTTATTTATCACCGCTGATGTTGAACCTTCAATGAAAATTAACGGTCAAATTGTGCCTGTAGCTAAAGGCAAACTGACAGGTGATGTCGCAGGACAACTGCTGAACTCCATCATGAGCGAGAAGCAGCGTAAAGAATTTGCGGATACACGTGAGTGTAACTTCGCGATTATGAATCGTGATAAAACTGCGCGTTTTCGTGTCAGTGCCTTTCAACAACGAGATATGCCAGGTATGGTTTTGCGTCGAATTGAGACCAAGATTCCAACCATGGACGAGTTAAAACTTCCACCTGTACTCAAAGAACTAGCGATGACCAAACGTGGCATCATCATCTTTGTGGGTGCAACAGGTACAGGTAAATCAACCTCGTTGGCTTCAATTATTGGGTATCGTAACCAGAATTCGAAAGGTCATATCATTACCATTGAAGATCCAATTGAATTTATTCATGAACATGCAGGCTGTATTATTACCCAGCGTGAAGTCGGCATTGATACGGACTCTTTTGAAATCGCGCTGAAAAACACCTTGCGTCAGGCACCTGATGTGATTCTAATTGGTGAGATTCGTTCCCGCGAAACCATGGATTATGCAATTGCCTTCGCGGAAACGGGGCACTTGGTATTTGCAACACTGCACGCCAACAACGCCAACCAAGCTATCGACCGGATTATTCACTTCTTTGAAGCAGACCGTCATAGCCAATTGTTTATGGACTTATCTTTAAACCTTAAAGCGATGGTTGCTCAGCAGTTGATTCCAACACCTGACGGTAATTCACGCCGTGCTGCCATTGAAATTTTGATTAACTCACCGTTAATTTCCGATTTGATCCGTAAAGGCGAAATCCACGAAATTAAAGATTTGATGAAGCGTTCTCGTGAACTTGGTATGCAAACCTTTGACCAAGCCTTGTTTGATTTGTACAAAGCCAAGCAGATTACCTATAAAGATGCGCTGAAACACGCTGACTCACCAAACGACTTACGTTTACAAATCAAATTATCAGAAGAAGGCGGCGATCGTCTATTGCATGCCAGTGCAAATATCACGTTTGATGGACAAGCTTAATTTTATTCCTTCAAACTAAAAAAAGGGCTTCTCATGAAGCCCTTTTTTATATCTTAGATGAACATCTTACTTTTTACGTAGCGCGTCTTGGCATTCAGTAGCATCACAATAACCGTACAGGTTCAACGAGTGTCCCGTTAAAGTAAAGCCATGTTTTTCAGCAACTTCATGCTGCTCGTGCTCAATCACTTCATTCGTAAATTCAACCACTTTGTTGCAGTTTTGACACACAATATGATCATGATGATCATCTTGCATAATTTCAAAAACAGAGTGGTTATTTTCAAAGTGATGGCGCTGAATAATACCCGCTGCTTCAAATTGCGTTAACACGCGGTAAACAGTTGCTAAACCGACATCTTCACCTTGTTCAAGTAAAGTCTTATAAATATCTTCCGCACTTAAATGGTGTTGTTTTGAATTTTCTAATAGTTCTAATATTTTAATTCGTGGAAGTGTAACTTTAAGTCCAGCTTTGCGTAGATCTTGATTTGAAATTGGCATGTAAAAAGGTCTCTCAACAAATTTAAAGTTAGAATATGCAACAAAGTGTAGATGCAGTATGATCTATCCGTGGCTCAATTGCATCATAATTAATTTGGGATAGTGTAGCAAAATGCAAAAAATCATGTTGACGTTATTCGTCACTTCACTGCTCGCAGGTTGTTCGACCTTGGGCGTTTATAAAGTTGATATTCCTCAAGGTACACCATTAACTCAAGCACAAGCGTCAAAAATACAAGTTGGCATGAGCCATCAACAAGTTCGCTTTTTACTTGGCAGCCCTACGCTTTCAGATCCAATGAATCCACTACGTTGGGACTACATCTACAATTATACCCCAGGAACCTATGCTAAAAAAGCCAAGATTCCTGCTGCGCATGGGCAACACCTGCAAATCTACTTTGACTCAAATGGTATTGTCCAAAAAATTGAAGGCTTAGAAAGCATCCCTGAATCTCAGCCAGGCTTACCAGCATCGAAAGAAGCGATTCTAAACGCGCCCCCACTATAAAGCCTTATAATAAAAAAGAAACCCCTCAACTGAGGGGTTTTTCATATCACTTCGATTGTTTTAAGCGATTGCCTTTGGCAAAGCGCCCCACAGGGTTATTTTCTGCACGTATCCGACGAATATCTTTAGGATTAATGCTTAAAGCTCGATAAATTTCAACGCGATCCCCAGCTTGTAATATCTGCGCATGCTCTTTTAAACGAACACCAAAAATACCCAGTTGTAATGGTTCTGGTAATTCAACTTGAGAACAAATACCGCTCAGTTGAATCGCATCCAATGCCGTCATCCCCTCAGCAAACGGAACCCGGAGATGAAACTGCTGGTTTGCTGTTGCATAAGCAACCCAGACGTAGTGAAGCTGGCTCATTAGATCAATTTTCCAAGCACAGCCACAATAGCCAATACAATAGAAACGGGTAAGACCACACGCACCGCAATACGCCAAATATTATAAAAAGCTTCATTGCTAAAGTTCATTGACTTACGTAAATGGCTAATTTTCATAATCCAACCAGCAAAAATGGCATAAATCAAACAAATCACTAAGCCCCAAAGCATCAGTAAGATGTTAAAAATCGGACCAGTCGCTGGAATCAACCAAACCAATGTCGCAGCCAGAAGTATCAACCATTGAATGACCACATTCAGTTGACGCTGTGCCAACTGTTCACGTGCCATCTGCAACAACACGGCCGCTGCTGCAACTGCAGTCAAAGCAATGGCATACGCAGGTAATGCTGCTTGTACTGCAAAAAATGCAAAAGCAACCACGGCTAAAATTTGTGCAATCCAAATGGGTAGAACCGTCTTGCTTGCAGCATCTTGCTGTTGAACCTGTAGCAGGCTATTTTGCCAGTACAGACCGAGTCCTAAACCACTTGCCACTAATGCCAATACCGTTGCACTGCCCCATTCTGAGAATTCAACAGGCGTCACTTGCCATTCAGCCGCACCAGCTCCAGAAACATTGGCTACGACTAATGAAACGATTACACCAATAGCCGTTAGGACTAAAATTAGCTTCCGTGGTGCAAAAGACAAAGCGATGGCAACCACAGCCAAACCACCAAAAATCACTGGTGATATACTATCTGGCAGTGCATATTGATTCAGGAGCTGTGCAGCATTAGAGAGCATGCCACCTGCCAAGAAAGGAATAAAGACAACTGCAAGCCAACCCACAAGACGCCAAGTTTGTGATGCATCTGCATCACGGGTTAAACTTGATAATGCGTTTAATGCCGTAGTTTTTGAACGCTTTGCTAAGGCAATTTCTAAATAACACACAGGTAAAGCCAAGATCAGCATGGTGAATAACCAGAGCAACCAAAAGTCGAGCTGACGTTCAACCTGAATTCCCACCAAGGGTGCAAGTGTGGCAATGATAATAAATGATAAACAAAATGCCATCAGCGGCGATAACCATCGTGACATAGCATTGTCTTGCATGATGCGTTCCTTCAATAAGTCTTGCGCTATTTTGCCTTGCTCTCTTATGAAAATCAAAAACAAAAAGCAAACCACCAAAACTGATGATTTGCTGCGCTAAATATAATTAAAATTTATTGTTTTTATCCCTTGTTATGCTCACTTATGAAAAGAAGCGAGCAAACCAGTTTTTCCCTTTTTTCTTTTCTTTTTCTTTGATGATCCCCATCATGTTTTCTTTCACTGCCCCGACATAGTCAGCATCATCGTGTTGAATATGATTAATCAGCCATTTCGACAATACTTCATGCAACTCAGCTTCAATCGACTGTCCTAACTCAAAACGGTCACGATAAGATTCAATTTTTTTAATAAATAAATCATGCACACGCTTATGTGGTACACGGTATTTATAACCCGCCTCTTCTTGAAGAGATTCTTCAAAAGTAAAATGAGATTGTGTGTAATCAATAATATTTTCTAGAATTTGCTTTACACGTGCACGATCAGTATCAACATCAATTGCTTCAATTTCATTAATGTAATCTAAAATACGACGGTGCTGATCGTCAATCACATCGATACCAGTATTATATTCTGGAACCCACTTCATTATCATTCCGACCACCCAATAAAAATTAATAGATTAATTACATGAATTAATCATATCGGTTAGTGATGAAAATAAAAGTGAATCAATTTAGTAGGGTTTCTGATATTAGCATCAAATTCAACATAAGTGATTATTTTATATAAAAATATTAATTTAAACCCGAGCAAAAGAATAAGTTATTTTTTAACCAATTTATTATTTTTAATACACAAAAAATAATAAAAATATGCTTAACATTATTATCAGCATGCTTTTATATTTTATCTATTTTGGAATAATTTAATATTGATCTGCTTTGGTCACTCTTTTTAATGATGGGTCTTTAGCTTCCCGGACTAAGCGTTCTACATGCGTCATTTCATGCCGTATCGCTTTGCCATATTGAAATAAAATCATTTCCCCTGGTGCAAAGGCCGTCCATGCTTCATTTTGAGTTAAAGGCTCTGTAGTAATCACAGCGACTCGATCCTCTACAGTAGTGACTTGACTAAAATCCACTTCAACATCAAGGTCAATCAGCTGCGCGGGTTTAAATGGGTACTCTCGCACCAACCAATGCAGTTTGGTAATAGCGTAACTAAAAAGTGCCTGCCCATTAGACAAACAAAAATTGAACGTACCATGTTCCGCAATTCGTGGAGAAATATCGGTTAATAAATCAAAAACTTGATCTAAACTTGGCTCAACATAACCAAATTTGTTCACTAACTGATCTAGCAAATAACAAAATGCACGTTCACTGTCAGTATTCCCCACAGGGGTAAAACGTCCTGACAGTACAGGATCAAAGTCATGCAAATCGCCATTATGCGCAAAAATCCACTGTCGCCCCCATAGCTCACGGCTAAATGGATGTGAGTTTTCTAAGTTAATTTTTCCCTGCGTCGCTTTGCGGATATGGGCAATCACATTGCGTGATTTGATCGGATAGTTCCGAATTAATTCAGCAATCGGTGACTCAACTGCAGATTGATTATCAACAAACAAACGACAGGCTTTATTCTCAAAAAAAGCAATTCCAAAACCATCACAATGATCTGAGGTAATCCCCGCCCGCTGCGAAAAGCCTCGAAATGAAAAGGTAATATCAGTCGGTGTTGCACAATTCATTCCGAGCAGTTGGCACATAATCTTGATCTTATTTCAAACATATTTATTTATGATGGTTTTATTGTGCATGAGTCCTGACTGGCTTGCAATTCACAATGCTTCATAACCCGAACACATTCACGCATAAAACTATTGTTATAAAACGTATAGGCCTAAAAAAAGCCTCCGAGGAGGCTTTTTAAAATACTAGTGTTTATTACTGCGATTGGTAATTAATGTACCCACACCATGATCGGTGAAAATCTCCAGCAGCGTTGCATGTGGCACACGACCATCTACAATATGCGCGCTCACCACACCGCCTTTCACCGCATCTAGAGCACAGCCCACTTTCGGAATCATTCCGCCGTAGATCACGCCCGTTTCAATGAGACGGTCAACTTCTTGAGTGGTTAGACCCGTGAGTAGATTTTTATTTTCATCTAAAACACCTGAAATATTGGTCAACAAAATCAGCTTTTCAGCACCAAGGGCTTCAGCTACTTTTCCAGCCACCAAATCAGCGTTGATGTTATAAGTATTGCCCTCTTCATCCACACCTAAGGGTGCAATCACAGGAATAAAATCACCACTGCTAAACATCTCCAATACATCAGTTTTAACACTGGTCACTTCACCGACTAGGCCAAGATCAATTTTTTGTACTGTGCCATCTTCCGCAGTTTTTTCCATCAGTAACTTTTGTGCACGCAGTAAGTTACCATCTTTACCCGTTAAACCAATGGCACGACCGCCATGTTGGTTAATCAAGTTCACGATAGATTTATTCACACTACCACCCAACACCATTTCAACCACTTCCATGGTTGCTGGATCGGTCACACGCATGCCATCAATACGGTCAGACTCACGTCCCAACTGCTTTAAAAACGAGTCGACTTGTGGACCTCCGCCATGGACTACAATTGGGTTCAATCCAACGGTTTTTAACAAAACGATGTCACGTGCAAACGAGCTCTCAAGCTCAGGATCGGTCATTGCATTGCCACCATACTTTACAACTAGCGTTTTTCCAGCAAAACGTTGAATGTACGGCAAAGCTTCAGTCAGAACCTGTGCTTTGTCGAGGCCAGTATGTTGATGTGGCATGTGCCTCTCCTTAATGGGCGTCTAATATGTCTTGTGCAATCTGCGGATAATCTGCCGTCAGCATGTGCACAAAGCTATGGCGAATTTGATTGAGCCGCTGATCACTGTCCGCGTCGAAACGCACGGTAAAATACTCGCCCGTATTCGATGCTCGAATAATGCCAAATCCGTCCTCAAAATCAAGTCTTACACCATCAATTTTACTGATTTCTGCTTGAAAGTGCTGACTTTGTTTTTCTACATTCGCTAAAACCAGCACAGGTGAAATTTGATGGGTACTGATATAAATATCTTCAGTACTCGAACGTTCTGGGTAATCTGCCAGTGCTTCTGATAAAGTTAGCTGATGTAAATTTAAATATTCCAATACTCGTAGTGCAGCATACAAACCATCGTCATAACCGAAACCACGCCCATCATTAAACACATAATGCCCAGCATACTCACCGCCAAAGATAGCTTGTCCTTTAGACTGCGCCAAATACTTACGTAGAAATGAACTACCTGTGCGAATCATTTTGGGAGTTCCCTGATGAGCCAGTACTGTGTTGAGAACCATCGTGGAGCATTTCACATCGAACACGACTTCATGCTCGGGATGTTGAGACAAACACATTTGCGCAAACAGTGACAGTAACCGATCAGCTGAAATAATCACTCCGTTTTCATCAATTAAAACAACACGGTCTCCATCCCCATCAAAGGCAATACCGATATCCGCATGCTGCTGTTGCACGGCGTGGCGTAGCAGTTCTAGATGTTTGGCTTGAGATGGATCAGGGGCATGTTCAGGAAATTCACCATTGGCCTCACAGCGTAAAGGGTGAACCACACAATCTAACTTTTTTAGAACCAAGACTGCACAACGCCCCGCAGATCCGTGTAGCCCATCTACCACCACCTTAAATGGTCGAGCTTGGGGTTGCAGTTGGATATCACTCAATAATGCATCTTGATAAGCTAAACAATATTCAGGCACGACCTTATGTGGCAACATCTGCCAGCTCATTTCTGCATGACGATCCAAGCACGCATTTGTATCGTATGCCACTTGCTGAATTGTTTCAGGTAAAGGAGGTTCACTCTGCACAATCCATTTAATACCATTATCCGACTTCGGATTATGGCTGGCTGTCACCATAATGCCATTGCCATCAAACTGACGCGCTGCAAAATACAATACAGGGCTGGCACAACAGCCTATATCATGTGCTTCTAGCCCCTGTTTAATACATTCTTGATAAATAATTTCTGCAAATGCGGGACTGCTTAGCCTAGCATCATAACCAATCGCTAAACGGGTTTGGCCAGCATTTAAATATTGCATCGCTAGCGCCTGCGCAATGGCACGAATCAACTCAGCACTCATGACATCCAATTTGCCACGAATATCATAGGCGCGGAAAATATGTGCAGGGAAATTCGGCTGATAATGCATAGTTCTAACTTCTAATCTGTTCATTTCGAGCAGCTCATTTTCAACTGCCCTTGTTTTTATGGCTTTGTGCTTTTTTTAATTTTACTCAGGATTCAAAAACGAGGTGTAACTTTTTATGAACTAAAAATGAGCACTCAGCATAGAAACAATAAAAGCCCCTCAGATGAGAGGCTTTTTTACATTTTCACGGACCGTTTAGTTTTGACCTGTATGTCCAAAACCACCTGCACCGCGTTCTGTCGCTTCAAATTCTTCTACAATATCAAACTGTGCCTGCATCACAGGTACAAGTACATACTGTGCAAGTCGCTCGCCTGGTTCTAAACTGAATGCCGTTTGACTACGGTTCCAAACTGAAACCATCAATTCACCTTGGTAGTCCGAATCAATTAAACCCACCAAGTTACCTAAAACAATACCGTGTTTATGACCTAACCCTGAACGCGGTAAAATTAAACCTGCAAAATGTGGATCTTCAATATAAATAGATAAACCCGTTTTGACCAAAACCGTTTGTCCCGGTTCAATGACGGTCGCAACATCGACACATGCACGAAGGTCTAAGCCTGCTGAACCCGTTGTCGCATAAGTTGGCATTGGCCATTCATTGCCTAAACGTGAATCCAACACTTTAACCTGAACTTTCATTCTATTCTTCCTCGTACAATAAATTTCAAAAACAAAAAAAATTAGCGTTTAATCAACGCACGTAAATTGTCTAAATAGTGCTGCGCTTGTAATTTCGGATCGACATTGCCCGCCAGTTTCTTTTTCCGCCCTAGCCATTCCAACTCATCTTGCGGCAACTCATCCAAGAAACGACTTGGTGTCATTTGCTTCATCTGCCCGCCCGCTTTGCGTTGTTCTGCCAGCGTAATAGTTAAACCCTGACGCGCACGAGTAATACCCACGTACATCAGGCGACGCTCTTCCTCAACCGTATCTGCGGCAATCGAGTTTTTATGCGGCAGCAATTCTTCCTCAAGACCAATCAGATAGACATATGGAAACTCAAGACCTTTGGATGCATGCAACGTCAACAAGTTTACTTTGTCGGTGTCTTCTTCTTCTTGTTGCTGCTCTAACATATCCAGCAACACCATTTTACGAATCACACTTTCAATGTTTTTCTCATCAACATCTTCAGCACGGTTAATCAAACTTTGAATACTGCTATACAGTACTTCAATATTATCTAGCTTGGTTTTTTCCTGTGCAGGCGTCGCCGCAGACTCTTTGACATAGTCGATATAGCCTGCTTCAACCATCATCTTACGGATAATGGGCACAGGTTCATCATCCTCAAGCAACTCACGAGTAAAGGTGGTAATGAAGTCTGCAAACTCCGCCAACTGCGTGGTGGCTTTTTTAGGAATCACCATGGTGAGACGCTGATCACCCGCTGCTGAAAGCAAAGACAAATGATTTTCTTGAGCAAATAAACCCAGTTTTTCTAAAGTCACAGGGCCAATGGCGCGTTTAGGCGTATTGATGATCCGTAAAAATGCACTGTCATCTTCAGGGTTAATAATGACACGCAAATAACTCATCACGTCTTTGATTTCAGCACGCGCAAAGAACGACTGACCGCCTGATAACTTATATGGAATTTGCATCTGACGGAGCTGTGTTTCCAATGCACGTGCTTGGAAATTACCGCGATACAAAATGGCATAATCTTTCCAATTTTTGCCATTCATCAGTTTATGCGTAATCAAGTCTTTCACCACGCGCTCTGACTCATCGTCATCATTGCGACACGTAATCACGCGAATGACTTCACCATGGCCTTTATCTGACCACAGTTTTTTATCAAAAATATGTGGATTATTACCAATCACGGTATTCGCCGCTTTTAAAATGCGACTGGTCGAACGATAGTTCTGCTCCAGTTTAATCACTTTTAAATTGTGAAAGTCTTCTTTGAGCAAAGCCATGTTTTCAGGCTTAGCCCCACGCCATGCATAGATGGATTGGTCATCATCGCCCACTGCGGTGAACTGCCCCATCACCCCCACCAGTAATTTCACCAAAATATACTGTGCAGTGTTGGTATCTTGATATTCATCGACCAATAAATAGCGAATGCGATTTTGCCAGCGTTCACGAACTTCTGCATTTTCCTGTAAAAGACGCGTCGGCATCACAATCAAGTCATCAAAATCGACCGCATTATAAGCACGTAAATTACGTTCATACAGTTGATACAAATGCGCAAACTGAACATCTTCAGCAGTTTCACAAGTGGTGTGTGCTTGCTCAGGTGGAATCAGATCGTTTTTCCAATCTGAAATCATCTTCATGGCTTTCGCAATCAGCTCTTTACTTTCCGCACCAGATAAATTGTCACGGTGCATCAAGTCCATCAAAATACGCTTACAGTCGTCTGCATCTAAAATAGAAAAATTATTTTTTAATGGTGTGTGTTTTAACTCTAAACGCAACATGTTTAGACCGAAGGTATGGAAAGTCGAAACTGAAAGGCCTTTTGCCTCTTCGCGTGAAAGTAATTTAGTGACACGTTCTTTCATTTCGCGTGCTGCTTTATTGGTAAACGTCATCGCTGTGATGCGATACGCTGGAATACCGCAGTGTTTCACCAAGTAGGCAATCTTACGGGTAATCACCGATGTTTTGCCTGAACCTGCCCCTGCAAGTACTAACAAGGGTCCTTGAGTGTATTTCATTGCTTCAAGTTGCTTGTCGTTCAACTGACTTGCCAGTGACATAGTCTTTCCTCTTTTTAATCCGAGGATGATTATAGTCATCTGAACTCATCTTGCCTAATGCAAAATGCGTTTTATCGGTCATTAAAATTGGCATAAAAAAAACCACCCGAAGGTGGTTTTTCAGTCTTCAATAAAAATTATTGAATTGCGTAGATGCTGATTTCTACACGACGGTTTTGCTCACGGCCTTCAGCAGTCGCGTTAGACGCGATTGGGTTTGCTGAACCTTGACCTTGTGCATTAATACGTGTTGTAGAAACACCTTGAGATGCCAAGTAGCTTGCTACAGATTGCGCACGCGCTTGAGACAGAGGAATGTTGATTGAATCATTACCTGTGCTGTCTGTATAACCTGTTACAAGAATACCGCTCTTGTTATCTTCAGTTAAGGTTTGCGCAACTTTGTTTAAAGTTGAATAGAAGTTCGGCTTGATGTTTGATTTGTTGGTATCAAAAGTAATGTTACCCGGCATGATTAAGCCTACAGAGCCATCTGGATTACGGTTAACTTCTACACCAGTCCCCGCCATTTGTTGGCGAAGTTTCTTCTCTTTGTTGTCAAGGTAAACACCAGTTGAACCACCGACAACTGCGCCAATCGCTGCAGCACGGTTGTTTTGACGGCTAGTATTTGCGTTTCCTTTAGAAATACCATAACCCGCAGCAGCACCAATTAAGGTTCCTAATGCAGCTTTATCGTATTCTACACCACCAATGTTATTACCAGTGCTTTGACAACCTGTAAGAACCATTGCCCCAACGACTGCGGAAATTGCTAGTGCACGCATCGCATGCCTCCTTCTTTGTGTGTTTTGTTTATAGAACAAATATTGTCGTAAAACGATAAACTAGACCATTGATTTTTTGTTAATAATAAAGCCTTTATTTACAATATGTAATAAAAAATTTCCTTTTCAAGGCTTTCTTCGTCACATTTCCTACACAGTTAATGTTTGGTGCTTTTCTATTTGATCATCCCGTACTATATTGACCTTTAGAAAATAGAACGAGTTGTAAAACACATTAGATTTCAGGGTTTATTTTTATGTCATCGCCAAACCAAAAACAACCTTTATTAAAAAAAATCACACGTGGTTTAACTGTTGGTTCAGTCATTACAGGAAGTACTTTTTTTCACGGCCCACCCGTACTGGCACTTGGTCTCACAAAACTGTTTAAACAATCAAAAAAAGTAGATGAAACCAATATTCAAATTACCAACAGCTGGCTAGGGGTGAACAATTATTTAATTGATCATATTTTACCTGATACCCAATGGGATATTTCAGTCGATGAAGATCTTGAGCTAAGTATGCAAGGTCGTTATCTCATGACCTGTAACCACCAAAGTTGGGTCGATACCACAGTCAATCAGTACTTCGGCTTAACCCGTATGCCCCTCACTCGCTTCTTTACCAAGTGGGAACTTATTTTTATTCCATTTGTCGGACAAGCCTTTAAAATTCTAGGTTTTCCAATGATGAAAAGGCATAGTAAAGAACAAATTGCGAAAAATCCTGCATTAAAAACACGCGATATGATTGAAGCGCGCAAGTCTTGTGAACAATTACTGAGTCAACCATTTACCCTATTAAATTATTTGGAAGGTACACGCTTTACCCAAGAAAAACATGACCAGCAACAATCCCCTTATCAACATTTGCTCAAACCCAAAGCAGGCGGTTTAGCTTTGGCCTTAGGGATTTTGGGTAAGGAGATTGATGCGTTGGTGGACATGACCATTGTCTATCCCGATGGTGTGCCTGGCTATAGTGAATTTTGGCTTGGCGAAGTCCCACGGATTGCAGTTAATTTGCGTAAAATTGACATCCCTGCGTGGGTACTTTCTGGAAACTATGAAGACGATGCTCGCTTTCGTGAACAGTTTCAACAATGGGTTGACCAACTTTGGGCTGAAAAAGACCAATTGATTGAACAAATGAAAACCAAATATTCACCTTCCCACTCAACCCAGTAAGGGTCTATGCATGATGCAGAATAACCAAGCCAAAAAATCAAAATATCATCAGGTCGATCCACAAAGTTTGTATTTCAAACTGTTTTTGATCTATGACATTTTTATGGTGTTTCTCATCATTTTTAACTTGTTTTGCTTGTGCGCTAATTTTTTTATCATGAGCAATATTGGTGGATGGTTTTTCCATGCCATTCATCTTGAAAATGTTTTAGCATTTTATCGCGAACATTTGCACCCGTGGGTCATTACCACCGAGGCTTGGTTTATTCTGTTCTTGATTGCTGAATTACTGGTACGTTGGGGTATTGCTATTATTTATAGGCACCATCGTCGCTGGTTTTTCTTCCCTTTCATCCATTGGTACGAAATTTTAGCCATTATTCCACATTTACGCTTTTTAAGGTTATTCCGTGCAGGAGTGATTGCTTTTCGCCTGCATGAATTAGGCTATAACGTCATTCCTCAATCGGTACAAGCTAAGGGCAAATTTTACTACCGCGTGGTGATGGAGGAACTGTCTGACCGCGTCGTGATTACCGTATTGGATGGGGTTAAGCACGAATTAAATACCAGCTCGACCCATAAAAAAATTATCCATGACCTTGTCGATCATCATCGGACTTTATTTGCACAAGCATTGGCCGAAATTCTACAAGAATCTCTCGCGACTGAACTGAAACAGCGTCAGTATTTTATTGCACAAAATGTCGGTCAGATTGTGAACCGTGCGATTGAAGATACCCCCGAACTCACCCAATTACTGCGTTTAATTCCAATTGTGGGAGGACGAATTGAACAGCAAATTCAAAGTATCGGGCAACGTCTCGGTGAAAATATCACTCAAGGCTTATTAGAACCAATGGTTACGGGAAACCCAGCACAACCCAATGCGACCTACCGCTTAATTGCGGAAAAGGTCAGTGATTTAAAAATTGACAATCAGTCATTGGAGCAATTGGTTGAGTCTGTGGTCTATGAAAGTTTGGATGCAATTCGTAAGCAAGTTAAAGTGAAACAATGGCTAGAAGAGCTAGAAAAAGATGATCAAGCCAAAGAATAAGCATTAAGCTAAAAATATTACAAACGTAGCTAGTGCAATCCTTCATTTTGTTCTAGGATTTGCTCTATTTACAACATCACTTCTTTAGTAAAAAATAAATCTGAGAAGTCTTAAGGAAAAATTATGGCTGATATCCGGATAACCGGCAGAATGGTCAATGCAATTCGCATTACCCTTGACACCAATGATCATGATGCAATCCGACAGCAGTTAACTAAAACATTACAAAGTGCATCAACTGCTGGAGCTTTGGTGGTTCTAGAAAGTACTGTTGAGCAAGAGTTAATTTCGCTCATCCAATTACTGCTTGATCTGGATGTTCAACCAATGGCCGTACAAGATGGGATTTTGGCTGAACAAGCACGTGCCATTCAGTTCCCCGTAATTCCAGCCCAAGGTCATGCGGTAGGTGCACAGTTACAAGAAGTTAAAGCAACCAAAGAGCAAGTGGTTGAAGCCCCTGCTCCTGTTGCCACACCGTCTGCCAATGCTCCAGTTGCGGCAGCCTCTGTGATTCGTCATGCGACCTCATACCATGACGAAATTTTACGTACGGGTCAGTGCTTGGTCCAAAATCAAGGCGATATCATTATTACCGCGGGCATTAACAGTGGCTCGGAAGTAATTGCTTCAGGAAATATACATATTTATGGCAGTGCTCGTGGTAGAGTCATTGCCGGCGCGGGTGGAAACACTGCTGCACGTATCTTTTGCCATGCTTTAGAAGCTGAGTTGGTTTCAATTGCAGGAACCTATTGTGTCGCAGATGATATTCCAGCGCAGCATTTAAAACGCCCAACACATATTTACTTAAATGATCAACAAGAGCTTGTATTTGAAGCGCTTGAATTTTAATGTATAAATAAACACCAAAAGCCCCAAATGATAAATAAGGGGATTTAAACCATAACAGGAGTGGATTCGGTGGCGAAAATTGTTGTCGTAACAT
The DNA here is from genome assembly GCF_003231195.1 of Acinetobacter sp. WCHAc060042. Classification (NCBI taxonomy): domain Bacteria; kingdom Pseudomonadati; phylum Pseudomonadota; class Gammaproteobacteria; order Moraxellales; family Moraxellaceae; genus Acinetobacter; species Acinetobacter sp. WCHAc060042. The sequence goes on along the minus strand of NZ_QKVN01000017.1, from coordinate 12,694 downwards.
CAGGCAAAGGTGGCGTAGGCAAAACTACGACAAGTGCATCTTTTGCAACAGGTTTAGCCCTACGTGGTCACAAAACTGTTGTGATCGATTTTGACGTAGGTTTACGTAACCTTGATTTGATCATGGGTTGTGAACGCCGCGTTGTCTATGATTTTGTCAATGTCTTAAATAACGAAGCTCGATTACAACAAGCGCTTATCCGCGATAAAGATATCGAGAACTTATATATTTTACCTGCGTCGCAAACCCGTGATAAAGATGCCTTAACTGATGAAGGCGTAGCGCGTGTTATGGATGAGTTGTCACAAGAGTTTGACTACATTATTTGTGACTCACCCGCAGGGATCGAGCGTGGTGCGATTTTAGCAATGTACCATGCCGACGAAGCAATTATTGTGACAAACCCTGAAATTTCATCTGTACGTGACTCAGACCGTATTATTGGGATGCTCGATAGCAAAACCAAGAAAGTGGAAATGAACGAAGGTCGTATTCGTAAACACTTGTGTATCACACGTTTCAACCCTGAGCGCGCAGATAAACAAGAAATGTTAACTATTGACGACATTTCTAAAGATATTTTACGTGTGCCGACTTTGGGTGTTATTCCTGAATGTAAGAGCGTTTTACAAGCATCGAACGAAGGTAAACCAGTGATTCTCTTCACTGAAGAATCAGCAGGCCAAGCCTATGATGACCTTGTAGCACGTTTCTTAGGTGAAGAACGTCCTTATCGTCACATTACCGTGAAGCCTAAAGGTTGGTTAGCACGATTATTTGGAGCGTAGACATGGCAGGATTTTGGAGTAAGCTTTTTAGTAATGATGAAAAACCGTCTAGTGCACAAACAGCAAAAGATCGTTTGAAAGTTATCGTAGCGTCTGAAAGTGGTTTAGGTAAACGTCTTAGCCAAGAAAAAATCGACCAAATGAAGAAAGAAATCATGCAAGTGGTGAATCGCTATGTTCGCGGTGTAGATGAACAGCACATTCAAATGGCTGTTCGTTCTGAAGCGAATATTGAAATGCTTGAAATGAATATCAATTTGCCTGAAGAACGTTAATCTGATTTTTGATTAGTCAAGCAAATTGAATCAAGGCAGAATATGCGCAGACACAAAAAAGTATTTTTTGTCTCCCATATTTTGCCTTTTTTAATGATTAAACCAGCAAGGAGATTGCTATGGCATTATCTCAGCCAGCAACGTTCAATGAAGAATGGTCAGATGAGCGTGTATTTGCCTATTTAACTCAGCTTCCTCCTGAAGGTGTGAATGGCGACTTTCATGTGTTGTACCATGCATTTAAACACATGCGCCCAAGTGATTATGAGCGTCTGCTCACCCAATTTAAAACGGATGGTCGCGATATTAACGCAGCCAATCCAGAAGGTCAGCGCATTCATGACGTGATTGCCGCTTATCCACGTCAAGCAGCACCATTTTTAGAGGTCTTGGCTAAATTTGCCTAACTCTTCAAAAACAGCCATTTTAAAATGCCAGTTCAGCACAATGGAACTGGCATTTTTTATACATGCAAAAACCACATCCACAGTGGAAAAGTCAGACCAAAACAAATGGTTTGTAAACTAATCACAGCAGCCATGAGCTGACTGTCACCTTGGAAGTATTTAGTGAGGACATAGGCTGCTGATGCCGTTGGGAGCGAGAAAAATACCACTACAATCATGGTTTCAAATGAGGCTAAACCCATTAAACGACAGCCAATATAAGCCAGAATCGGCACAAGGATTAAACGCCCGAAGGTATTTAAAATCAAAGCACGCCCAGCATGCCTCAACGCATTAAACTGTAATGCCGCACCAACACACAATAAACCAAGTGGAAGGCTCATTCCCGCCACCAGTTTTAAGGATTGACTAATGCTTTCAGCTAAGTGCATACCTGAGAAATTAAACATAATCCCCACGATACACGCCAAAATTAGTGGATTCTTCGCAACCGACCACGCAATGTTTTTATAAGACAGCCCCTGCCCTTGAGAAAAACTCAGTACCGACAGTACATTCACCAAAGGAATCACAAAGGCAATAATCATGGCAAAGACTTGCATCCCTGCAGCACCAAAAATCAGTGCCATACTGGTCAAGCCAATATAGGTATTGAAACGAATCTGGCTTTGTAAATACACACCAAACTGAGCGACAGGAAAGTGAAAGATTGCTTTAAGTATCCACAGAACTAAACTAATCAGCAAAGTCACTGCAAAAACAACCGCTAGCGGAGGCAGAACTTGTCCGATATCAAAATGAACTGTAGCTAAACTTGTAAAAAGTAGAACAGGAAATAGAATCCAATAGTTTAGCCTTTCAGCACCTTGCCAAAATTCCACCGTTAAAAAGCGATAACGCTTTAATACATATCCCATGGCGATCAGTACCACCAATGGAATTAATGCATCAATAATTTGCATGACTATGCCTAAACTGAATGATTAAGAAAAAGCCTGCTATCCGCAGGCTGACTTTTCTAAACTAAAATTTCTCGTTTACCGTTCGCACCTTGTGCGCTTACGATTCCGTTTTCTTCCATTTGGTCAACAATCCGTGCCGCACGGTTATAACCCAAACTAAATTTACGTTGTAGCGAAGATACCGAAACTTTGCGTGTTTCCAATACAAAGGACACACACTGATCATAAAGCGCATCACGGTTTGGATCACCATCACCATCTTCAAAGCCACGAGAACTTGGCTCTTCATCAAATGGCGTCAAAATTTCATCGACATAGTCTGGTGAGCCGCGTTCACGCCACGCATCACAAATGCGGTTCACTTCGTCATCGGCAATAAAGGCACCATGTACACGTTCAGGCTCAATTTTACCTGGCCCTAAAAACAACATATCACCATGACCGAGTAAATCTTCTGCACCACCCGCATCCAAAATCGTACGTGAGTCAATTTTTGAGTTCACACGCAAAGCCACACGTGTTGGAATATTAGCTTTAATTAAACCTGTAATCACATCCACCGATGGACGCTGTGTTGCAAGCAATAAGTGAATCCCTGCGGCACGTGATTTTTGCGCCAAACGGGTAATCATTTCTTCTGCTTTTTTTCCGACCTGCATAATCATGTCAGCAAACTCATCGGCCACAATCACAATCGAAGGTAAGGGTTGTAAACGTGGTGCTCGCTCACCTGCAACAGAGTCGCTGGCTTTCCATGTCGGATCAATCAGGTCTTCACCATTAGCAATAGCCTCTTCCACCTTACGGTTGTAGTCTGCAAGCTTACGGATCTTTAAGAAAGACATCAGCTTATAACGACGTTCCATTTCATTCACACACCAATTCAAGGCACTGACCGCGTCTTTCATATCAGTCACAACTGGGGTAAGTAAATGTGGGATATCGTTATAGTTTGCAAGTTCTAACTGTTTTGGATCAATCAGAATCAGGCGCAGTTGCTCTGGCTTATATTTTAACAGCATCGACAAAATCATCGAGTTCACTGCAACGGACTTACCTGAACCTGTAGTTCCCGCAACTAACATATGCGGTGCTTTGCCCAAATCAGTAATCACAGGATTACCTGAAATGTCTTTACCCATTGCCATAGACAGTAAGCCAGCAGGATCTTCAAAGGCTGGGGTTTTTAACAATTCAATCAAACGCACCATTTCACGGCTGCTATTTGGCACTTCAATCCCAATATACGGTTTACCCGGAATAACTTCGACCACACGTACGGAAGCCATGGACATTGAACGTGCCAAATCTCGCGAGATATTGGTGACTTTAGAGGCTTTTACACCTGGAGCCAAATCTAACTCAAATCGAGTTACCACAGGTCCTGGTTGCGCCTCAACCACTTTAGCTTTGACATTAAATTCTTGTAGCTTAATTTCAAGCAATTCAGATAATCGGGCTAACTGTTCCGCGGTGAAATTGACTTTTTTATTCAGATCAACTTCATCGAGCAAATCTAACCCCGGGAGTGGTGATAGATCACGACGACGTTCGACCACTTGCATTGCCAAAGACATCGGACGACCAGAGGCATCCGTCAGTGGCGCATCAAAATCAAACTCGTCTTCATCCTGCGGTTTGCCTGCAGTATCTTGCCATGCTTCAATAAATGCTTCTTTAGATAAAACTTCTTTGACCGCAGCAGGTGTAGCATAAGTGCTCACCGTATTTTGATGTTGAATCGGGGCTTGGACAAAGGCTGAAGACTGAGCATAACTGCTAGTGGTGCGCACTTCAGGTGAAGCCTCTTTACGCTCTTCCCAGTCTTCAGCTAAGAAGTCATCAATATCATCCAATGTATCTAATGGGGCTATTTGTCCAGTCTGGATTGACCGTTGTGATGCTGCCTGAGTCACAGCAGTACTTATTGTTGCCACTGCAACAGGATCTTCAACGACATGTAAATGAGACACAGGTTCAGGCATATTGAATGGGCTATGAACATCCGTTGCTGTTTTGCCGTTAGGTACGGCAGCAAGCAACTCATCAAAGATTTCATCATCATCCCAATCGACATTTTTCTTCTGCGCAGGAGCATTGTCTTGGAAGTAATTTGGATCAGCAATGGGTGCTGTATGATCTTGCACCACTGCTTGAAAATGTTGTTCTGGGCTAAATGGGCGATCTTCTTCGGCAGCACGAAGTAAAGCATCAATATCATTTTTATGACGTTGATCCTCACCTGAGTTTAATGCGCGCCAAACCTCACCTGTCGCCACGACACGTTGGCTGTCTTGTTCTAATTGATGTGCTTTTTCAAGGGTTCGCTCAAGCTCTGCCTCATCATCCACATCCACCTGTTGTTCTTGGACACGGTGTTCTTTCGCAACCATATCATTAAACAAATGCTCTGCTGAATAGTCGCGCTGAGGTGCTTTCACCGATGCCTCTTGCACAGCTGGCGCATCTGCCAATTCCGTTGCATCAATACCCTTTTTCGGTGCTGTTGCAATCACTTCTTTTTTTACACTTGGCGCCGTCCGATCAAAGGCAGACTCGCTTTCAGGCACGTTACGATAAAATAGATCTTGTAAATAAGCTGGGGTTGCTTTGAGCGTCGCGAAAGTACGATTCCACTTGATACCAAAAGCCAAGGTTAGCAAAACTAAAGTAAAAACAACCAAAAATAAAGTTGCACCATAAATACTTAAAATTTGCGACAAACTTTGTCCAAGTTCGTAGCCAATAATCCCGCCTGAGGCATTATCCAAAGTATCTGCGGGAACTTGCCAAAACAAGAACAGTAAGCTGGCCGTTGCAAGCAAAATAAAAAACTGGGCAGCATAACGAAATGGGCGGTTTAAAAAGCTATGTGGCCACCACACTTGAATGGCTTCAATAAACAAAAACACAGGAATAAGTAAACTTGCCCACCCCAAAAAGCCGAACAACAAATCAGCAATCCATGCCCCTGCAACACCACTGGCATTCGAAACTTGCAAGGTATCACTTGATATATGCATCCAGCCCGGATCAAATGGGGTATAGGTCACGGTAGCAAGGAACAAATAAATGCCAAACGAGACTAAAAATAATGTCATTAATAAGCGCTGTGCATAAGCACCCGACACCTCAGTCATATACTGTCCTGTAACAAATTCTTCATTAATGTTTTTGTTCGAAACCTAAAGCAAAAGTTTCACAATAAACGTCATATTATGCACCTCTTCTCTATAAAAAGATGCACTATTCTTAAATGCTTTATGTATAGCGAGTAGATGATTTATCCACTTTTACCCGCTCTACACCGCATATTTCTTCTATATAGCTCAAAACGATTTATATGATCAATAATATCGACATTGAACACACACAACTGTTATAGAGTTTCACGTATAATTCCACAAATTTCTAAATAAAAAAAGGATTCTACGTATGAGCGCTCGTCACTCACGTTTGATTATTCTCGGTTCAGGCCCTGCAGGTTACAGCGCTGCAGTATATGCTGCGCGTGCCAACTTAAAGCCTACATTGATTGCAGGTATCCAACTCGGTGGTCAGCTCACCACAACGACTGAAGTGGATAACTGGCCGGGTGACCCTGAAGGCTTAACAGGCCCTGCACTCATGGAACGTATGCAAGCACATGCGGAACGTTTTGGTACTGAAATCATCTACGATCATATCAATGAAGTCGATCTTTCTGTACGTCCATTCGTCCTTAAAGGTGATATGGATGAGTTCACTTGTGATGCACTGATTATTGCCACAGGTGCGACCGCTCAGTACCTAGGTCTTGAATCTGAAGCTGCTTTTATGGGCCAAGGCGTGAGCGCATGTGCAACCTGTGATGGTTTCTTCTACAAAAACCAAAAAGTCATGGTTGTGGGTGGAGGCAATACTGCAGTCGAAGAGGCGCTGTATTTGTCTAACATTGCATCGCATGTGACTTTGGTTCACCGTCGTGATTCATTGCGTTCTGAAAAAATCCTTCAAGATCATTTATTTGAAAAAGAAAAAGAAGGAAAAATCAGCATCATTTGGAATCACCAAGTCGATGAAGTTTTAGGTGACAACACGGGCGTAACCGCAGTTCGCTTAAAATCAACTCAAGACGAATCCACCCAAAACATTGATGTACAAGGTTTATTTGTTGCAATTGGTCACAAACCAAACAGTTCAATGTTTGATGGTCAATTGAACTTACGTGATGGCTATATCCAAGTTCAAAGCGGTACATCTGGTAATGCCACCGCTGCTTCTGTCGCAGGTGTATTCGCAGCAGGTGATATTGCAGATAGTGTTTATCGTCAAGCAATCACTTCAGCAGGTTCAGGCTGTATGGCTGCACTAGATGCGGAAAAATATTTGGATGCTTTAGGCGAATAATCTAAGCCTTTAAAAAAGACCGCCCACAATGGGCGGTTTTTTTATGTATGATCTAAGGGTCATTTTTTATCATGTTTCGACTTTACTATGCAGCAGTTACCGCCTTCTGAGTATATCTTTCCCGATCCGCTTGAAGTTGACCCCGAGGGTGAAGGCTTAATTTGTATCGGTGCAGACCTCTCCCCATCTACCCTGTTTGAGGCTTATAGCCATGGTCTCTTTCCATGGTTCTCCGCAGGTGAACCCATTTGCTGGTGGAGCCCTGAACCACGTTGCATCATCCGACCGCAGGATTATCAGCCCAGTAGAACCCTACTTCGTAGCATGAAAAAGCAAGATTATCGCATCACCATCAATCAAGCTTTTGAACGGGTGATCCGTGCCTGTTCACTGCCACGCAGCTATGCCAATGACACATGGATCAGTGAAGATATTATTGAGGGTTATTGTGACATATTTGATGCAGGCTATGGCTATAGTGTCGAGGTTTGGGATCAAACACGCTTAGTCGGAGGACTTTATGGTGTCAGCATTGGCAAAGGTTGTTTTGGGGAGTCTATGTTCAGTATCGAAACTGATGTTTCAAAAATGGCATTTTATACACTGATGTTGATTGGACGTGAAAATGAACTACCTTGGATCGACTGCCAATTGGTCAATGATCATCTGTTGAGCCTCGGTGCTTGTACACTTTCTCGGCAAACCTACTTAAAATCGTTACAAGATGTTGTAAATCAACCTGCTATTGATTGGAAAATATATCAGGAGGGTGTATTTTCAAGTAAAACAATAGCGCAGAATGCGCGACTGATTGAATAAAGAATAATAGAGGGATTTACTATGAATTCGTATCACCCGAAGTCCCTACTGAATGATTTACAGTATTACATTACCCCACCGCATGACTGTAGCTATCTAGAAAAAAAGTCAGCTCGGATGGTGTTCCTCGATCCAGCACATCGTATTGATGTGGTTACACTGTCCGAACTTTCTCGTGTCGGTTTCCGTCGCAGTGGAGATTTTGTCTACCGCCCAGAGTGTCATCTGTGTCGACAGTGTTTGTCTAGCCGTGTACCTGTACGCGAATTTAAAATGAACAGCAGTCAAAAAAAGGCATGGAAACGCAACCAAGACCTTACTTTAAAGATTACTCGCACGGCAGATGCCACTAAAAAGCATTATGACTTATATGAGCGTTATATCTTTAAACGCCATGCCGATGGAGATATGTTCCCACCTAGTCGTGACCAATTTGATAAATTTCTCGTGCACAGCTGTACTGATAGCTTTTTCCTAGAACTATGGAAAGAAGACCGCCTCATCTGTGTTTCGACTTGTGACCCTTTAGATGATGGCTTATCTGCGGTCTACACGTTTTTTGACCCCGATGAAAGCAAACGCTCACTGGGGGCTTTTGCCATCTTAAAACAAATTGAGCTTGCTAAAGCACGTGCTTTACAGTTTGTGTACTTGGGTTACTGGGTACCACACTCAGAAAAAATGAACTACAAATCGCAATATTTGCCTTTAGAGCTACTCATTGATGGCCAATGGCGTCGACTCAACCACAGTCTCAGTACAGAAGAAGTCGAGCAATTGGGAAACTCATTAATGACCACCCTACCTTCGGGCTGGAATAATGCCATTATTAAATAGTCATCGTATTCAATTCAACTTTTCGATTATTTAAACAGTTCGGCAAAGTCATCACTGCACGATTTCACCATAATAATGGCATGCTCACGAGTCCCATCGGGTTTAGGATAATAATTTTTCCGCAGATCAATCTGATGAAAACCCGACTTTTCATACAATGCAATGGCCGCCTGATTGCTCTCACGGACTTCTAAAAAGACTTGCAGTGGGTTGTTTTTGAGTTGTGCCAATGAAGCATCGAGCAGTTGATAACCCAGCCCTTTGCCTTGCTGACTCGGATGAATAGCCATCAATAGTAAATTGGCTTCATCAAGTACAGGTTGCAGGATACAAAATCCGACCACCTGCCCCGCCTGCTCAATCACGGTACTATGATAAGACTGGATTGACTCTTGAAACTGTTGCAAGCTCCAAGGATGGGTTTGAACTAAACGCTCAATCTGAACGACTTGATCTAAGTCCGCAGTGTGCATTAAACGAATCATCTTCGTTTATCTTTCTAAAATAAGGATGCAACATTATAAAAAATTTGTAGCTAAAATCGAATACAAAAATGAGCGATTTATATCGCTCAAAGTGTCAATACAACTTAAAAACCTAACTTTGCTTTCCACTTTTCCAGTAAAGCATCGGTATCGTGGTCATTGGGGTGAAAACCGGGTTTGAAATACATCATTATTTCACGCCCCATCCCCGTTATAATGCCTTTCGATGGGCTATATCCATAGGTATAAATATCTTTTAATGCCGCCATATTCAACAGTTTGTCTTGTTGCAATAACCGAAATACGAAATACGACTGTACAAGGAACAGAATTGCCATTGCTGCAACCAAAGAGCTGGTTCTTAAAAGATATGCTTTGAAGCCTTTATCAAAAACACCTTCAAAAACATCATATGCCACTGCTTTATGTTCATTTTCTTCAATCGCATGCCATAACCACATGGTTTTCATGGTTTCATCTGTCATAAGTTCTTGGATGTGTTTATTGACCAACAGTTGAGAGGCAATCGTTGCAGTAAAATGCTCTAACGCTGTAGTTGCGGTTAAATCGACCATTTCTTGAGTGATGCCCACAGGTTTACCTAAAAAAGCAAATACTTTACGCGTGGTCTGAATCGCACGATCAGTATAGTGATCAAGGGTTGCCACATCATGTCCATATTTTTGTGCTGAAGCATTAAAGCCTTCATGCTCTTGCGTATGCATCGCCTCTTGACCAATAAAGGCTGAAATTTCCTTTTGCAGTTCAGCATTGTCTTTGATTGCTGGATGCTGGCGTACGGCACGGACACTGTCGATAAAAAACATCTCACCTGCTGGAAAGAGTGCCGATAACGCTGTCATAAAATGGGTCAGCCCTGCCGAACCATTCATCCAATATTCAGGCACATTTTCAAACTCAAAGTTCATTCGACGTACAGGGAAACTCGCACCTGCGCGATTGGTAATTTTTACCTTGGCATTCATCTTTCGGCTCCTATGAACATCCGATAAAGATATTCAATCCTTATATTTATTCTGTCTTTTTATCTTACGTGATTAGGCTCTGCCCATAAGTGCAGTTAAGGTCAGCAAAATATCAGTTTAGGACAGTTTTAGAGCTAAATTGTTAGACAATCCACCCCACACCCAGATCCACCTAAAGATAGAAAGTTAGTACAAACAAAGATGATGAGCATAAAAATAAGGCATTAGGCCTCATTTTTTATGCTGCTACATGCACCAAGTGCACGGGAACTTTTTCCTTTAAAAAGCCGATTTGCAAAGCAATATTCTTTTCAAAAACTTCACCTGAGCAAAGTTCAAAATGATTACTTTGCAGCATGTAATAGCGTGCATTTGGCATTTTATGGACCGCCACACGCATTGCTGTTTCTGGAATGACTGTATCGTTTTGCCCTGAAATCACCAAAATTGGCATATTCAATTTATGCACGGAACGAATCGGGTTATATAATGGTACCTCTAAGAAGATACGGGCCCGAGTTTTGTTTCCCAGCTCGCATTCTCGGGAAGTTGCGACAGATAACCCTCCCATGCATCTGCTGTGGTCATGGCCGCATCATCCTGCACATGCCCAACAATTGGACGATAAACGGGTTTATTGAGCAAGCCACCCATCAAGTCACAAAGACCAACAACACTCAAACGGGCCAATTTTGCCAGTGGAACACCTTTCAAACTGGATAAACCACTGACAAGCGGTGCTTGAAGTAATACTGCACAAATTTCTGGATGATTGGCTGCAGTTTGAATCGCATGTCCACCCGAGAAAGAATACCCCCACCACTCATAAAACTTAATTGTTTTATATTCATGCCCATATTCCCTTTTCGGCAATTAATTTTGGCGCATCTCTTCATCTACAGCATACGCCAAAGCCTTCCCCAACTTATGCTGCCTTCACTTTTCCTTTAGGCTTCTCTAAAACAACTGACCAAACCAGATTCGGACTATCAACGGATTGGTTAAACATTTCTGTATCTTTTTCAAGATTATGGCTAACAAACCATTCGGAAGACTTTCCTTGACGCGGCAAGACCCAATCCCCTCGTTGTACATAACCCGATTGCATGCCATATACGATACTATGCTCTGTCTTCTCATTGATTGGCGCAACCGCTTTAACAGCAGCCATTTGACGAATATCCAACTCATTGATTAAGCGACAAATATAATCACACGCTAAATCAATTTTGAGTGTCCAAGGCGCATTGGTATAACCAAATAAGTACGCAAAATTAGGAACATCCTGAATTAATGTTCCTTTATAACTCATTTTTTCATTCGGTTTAATCTGCTCTTGATCGACCGAAATTTGAATCCCCCCAAGCATCTGTAACTCAAGGCCTGTCGCACTTACAATAATATCTGCATCAAGCATTTCACCTGATTTCAACAAAATACCCTTTTCGCTAAAACACTCAATATGATCTGTTACAACAGAAGCTTTACCTTCGCGAATTACAGCAAATAAATCATTATCTGGAATAGCACAAAGACGCTCATCCCAAGGCATATATTTCGGTGTGAAGTGGGACATATCATAGTGCTCACCCAACGCTTTTTGTGCATTTGATAGCAAGAATGAGCGCATTTTATTTGGGAAACGACGTGATAATTTATAAATACCACGCTGCATAAAGATATTACGCTTACGGAAAATTTTATACACCAACTCTTCAGATAAGACTTTTCGGCAGGCATCAACCAATTTGTCGGTATTTGGCACATTAATCACATAACTTGGAGAACGCTGCAACATCGTGATATGCGCAGTCTCATTTGCCATCGCAGGAATTAAGGTCACCGCAGTTGCGCCACTGCCAATCACCACCACACGTTTGTTTTTATAATCTAAGTTCTCTGGCCAGTGCTGCGGATGCACAAATTGCCCTTTAAAATTTTCCAAACCTTGATACTTTGGCGTATAACCTTGATCATGGTTATAATAACCTGTAGCGGTGATCAGATAATTACAACCAAATTGACATACTTCGCCCGTTGCCTCATCTATCGCATCTACCGTCCAACGATTGGTTCGAGTGGAAAAATTTGCTGAGTTAATTTTAATACCGTACTGAATTTTCTGATCAATACCAAATTTTTCAGCAGTGTCTTTTAAATAGCTTTTTATGGACCCTCCCGCAGCTAAAACTTGATTACTATTCCAAGGGCTGAACTTAAAGCCAAAACTAATCACATCTGAGTCAGAGCGAATTCCAGGATAACGAAAAAGATCCCACGTCCCGCCTAAAGCCTGACGACGTTCTAAAATAGTAAATGATTTATGCGGGCTTTGTTGAGTTAATTGGCATCCCATACCAATACCCGAAAGCCCTGCTCCGATGATGACGACATCATATTCCTTTTGCATTTTGCATCTCCTTGTCGCTTTTGTATTTTTCTTCCATTTATACTAATTCTTATGAAAATTAAAACTTGACATAATGAGACAGATATTTAACTCTAGGAGACAGGCTTAATAAGGGACAAGAATTGAATTTACTTCTTCTTTACAGCACATAAGCAACTAATTTATATAATTTTTATTAAAAAACAATCGTAAAACAAAACCATCTTATTACTAAATAAAGTTCATAAAAGCTTATCAATATTGCACTGCGGCAATAACTAACAATCCAACAAACAAAACATCTAACTAGACACCATAAAAAAAGCGCCCCAAAGGGGCGCTTTTTCACACAATCAG